>USDU01000086.1 GCA_900553635.1 uncultured Lachnospiraceae bacterium
CCGTCCGCATGCATATCTGAGAAAATACGGAATCTGCAGAATCTGCTTCCGTGAGTTAGCATACAAGGGCCAGATCCCTGGCGTTAAGAAAGCAAGCTGGTAGACCGAAAGCAACTTAGTGAAGTCGAGCCCGCAGGGCGAAGGCTGAACTTAGTGCGAGGTCGTTCGCGACCCTTAGCGAAGGCAAGGCGAAAGCCGCAGCCTGAGGTTAGTGGAGCGAACTTCCTTGCGGCTGTTACCGCTTGTGTGAACAAGAATAGGAGGTATAAAACAAGTCATGGCATTAACAACGAATGATCCCATCGCGGATATGCTTACAAGAATTCGTAATGCAAACACCGCTAAACATGATACCGTTGATGTACCCGCTTCCAAGATGAAGATCGCTATCGCGAACATTCTGGTAGACGAGGGATACATTGCAAAATACGATCTCGTAGAAGACGGAAACTTCAAGACCATCCGCATTACCCTGAAGTATGGTAAGGATAAGAACGAGAAGATCATCTCCGGTCTGAAGAGAATCTCCAAGCCGGGTCTGCGTGTATACGCTAACAAAGAGGAGCTGCCGAAGGTACTGGGCGGCCTGGGAGTTGCTATCATCTCCACAAACAAGGGCGTAATCACAGACAAGGAAGCTCGCGCACAGGGCGTAGGCGGAGAAGTACTTGCATTTGTTTGGTAATCAGTAACGTTAGTTGGCTGAGAACTTTACAATAGGAAACACCACGGTCACTAGGCTCGAAAACACCTCGCCAAGTGTCCGGGTGTGCTTTCACACTAAGTTCGAGCTGCGCCCAGGAGGGTTTGCTCTTACTAAGTGCTCAAAGCAGCAACTGAAAACAGAGAAGCCAAAGCAGCTTCTCCGAAAATCTAAGTTTTAGGAGGAAAAAGGCATGTCACGAATTGGTAGACATCCGGTAGCCGTTCCCGCTGGCGTAACAGTAACCATCGAGGAAGGCAACAAGGTGACCGTTAAAGGTCCGAAGGGCGAACTGGTAAGAGTACTGCCCGCAGAGATGGAAATTAAGCTTGAAGATGGTCAGGTAGTCGTTGCAAGACCGAATGACCTGAAGAAGATGAAATCCTTACATGGTCTGACAAGAACTCTGATTCACAACATGGTAGTTGGCGTAAGCGAGGGATATCAGAAGACTCTTGAAGTAAACGGTGTAGGTTACAAAGCACAGAAGTCCGGCAATAAGCTGACCCTGTCTCTTGGATATTCTCATCCGGTAGAGATGATCGATCCGGAAGGACTTGAGTCTGCAGTAGACGGCAACAAGATTATCGTTAAGGGTATCGATAAGGAAAAGGTTGGCCAGTACGCAGCAGAGATCCGCGACAAGAGAAGACCTGAGCCGTACAAGGGCAAGGGAATCAAGTATGCTGATGAAGTTATCAGACGTAAAGTCGGTAAGACTGGTAAAAAATAAGTAAGGAGAGTATAAAAATGGTTAGTAAGAAGTCAAGAAGCGAAGTTCGCGTAAATAAGCATAGAAAATTACGTAATCATATCAGCGGAACTGCTGAGAGACCGCGTTTGGCTGTGTTTAGAAGCAATAATCATATGTATGCTCAAATTATTGACGATACAGTCGGAAATACTCTGGTAGCAGCATCCACTATGGAAAAGAGTGTAAAGGCTGAGCTTGAGAAAACCAACAACGTTGATGCAGCAGCATACCTTGGAAAAGTAATCGCAGAGAAGGCTCTGGAAAAGGGTATCAAGACCGTTGTCTTTGACAGAGGCGGCTTTATCTATCAGGGCAAGATTCAGGCACTGGCAGACGCAGCCCGTGAGGCTGGATTGGAATTCTAGGAAAGGAAGGAAAAAGACAGATGAGACATGAGATTATCGACCCGAGTCAGCTTGAATTAACTGACAAGGTAGTGTCAATTAAGCGTGTAAGCAAAACTGTCAAGGGTGGTCGTACCATGCGTTTCACCGCTCTGGTAGTTGTCGGTGACGGCAACGGACATGTTGGCGCCGGTCTTGGAAAAGCGACTGAGATTCCGGAAGCAATCCGCAAGGGCAAAGAGGATGCCATGAAGAAGCTGGTAACCGTTGCAATTGACGAGAACAACAGTATTACACATGATTATATCGGAAAGTTCGGCAGCGCATCCGTACTGCTGAAGAGAGCACCGGAAGGTACTGGTGTTATCGCTGGAGGCCCGGCCCGTAACGTGCTGGAGCTTGCAGGTATCAAGAATATCCGTACCAAGTCTCTTGGTTCCAACAACAAGCAGAACGTAGTTCTGGCTACCATCGAGGGTCTGAAGGCACTGAAGACTCCGGAAGAAGTTGCTAAGAACCGTGGAAAATCCGTAGAAGAGATCACGAACTAGGAGGATACGGACAATGGCAGATAAGTTAAAGATTACATTGGTAAAATCCCCGATCGGAGCCATCCCGAAGCAGCGCGCAACTGTAGAGGCACTTGGCCTTCGTAAGGTAAACAAGACAGTTGAGATGCCGGATAACGAGGCAGTCAGAGGAATGATCTGGCATGTAAGACATCTGGTAAAGGTAGAAGAGATTTAATTATAATAACGGAATAGGAGGTGTCACAATGGACTTATCAAATTTACAGTACGCAGAAGGTTCCAAGCAGAGCGGAAACTTCCGTAGAGGTCGTGGACACGGTTCAGGAAATGGTAAGACAGCTGGTAAGGGTCATAAGGGTCAGAAGGCTCGTTCTGGAGCACCGAGACCGGGCTTTGAGGGCGGTCAGATGCCGTTATACAGAAGACTTCCGAAGAGAGGCTTCACAAACAGAAATTCCAAGGTTATCGTTGGAATTAATGTAAGCGCTCTGGAAGTATTCGAGAACGACGCAGTTGTATCTGTAGAGACTCTGCTGGAGCAGGGAATCGTTAAGAATCCGAAGGATGGCGTTAAGATCCTTGGAAATGGCGAGCTTACAAAGAAGCTCACAGTACAGGCAAATGCTTTCTCCGAGGGAGCAAAAGCAAAAATTGAGGCTCTTGGTGGAAAAGCAGAGGTGATCTAATGTTCAAAACATTACAGAACGCATTTAAGATCAAGGATATCCGACAGAAGCTGATTTATACCTTTCTGATGCTTGTGGTTGTCAGACTTGGTTCTCAGCTGCCGGTTCCGGGCGTGAATCGCACCTTTTTTGCGAACTGGCTTGCAGCTCAGACCGGTGATGCATTCAATCTTCTGGATGCTTTCACCGGCGGCTCTCTGGCCAGCATGTCCATTTTTGCGTTAGGTATCAACCCGTACATTACATCTTCCATTATCATCCAGCTCCTTACCATCGCAATTCCCAAGCTTGAGGAAATGCAGAAGGATGGCGAGGACGGACGGAAGAAGCTTCAGAATATCACCCGTTACGTAACTGTAGCGCTGGCTCTCATCGAGGGTATTGCCATGACCGTAGGTTTTGGTAATCAGGGTCTTCTGGAGAACGCGACCTGGTACAACATGGCTGTTGTAGTGGTTGCGCTGACAGCCGGTTCTGCATTCTTAATGTGGGTCGGTGAGCGTATCAACCAGAACGGTGTAGGAAACGGTATCTCTATCGTCCTCCTGATCAACATCGTATCCCGTATGCCGGATGACTTTGTAACGCTGTATACAAAGTTTATGAGCGGCAAGAGCGTGGCTATGGCAGTGCTGGCAGCGGTTATTATTGCGGCTGTCATCCTTGTAACGGTTGTATTCGTTATCATTCTTCAAGACGGAGAGCGCAGGATCCCCGTTCAGTACAGCAAAAAGCTTCAGGGCAGAAAGGTGATTGGCGGACAGAGCACCAACATTCCGATGAAGGTCAACACCGCAGGAGTTATTCCGGTCATCTTCGCTTCATCCCTGATGTCATTCCCGGGCATCATTCTTGCTCTTCTGGGTAAGAGTGCAGGAACCGGAATCGGTGGCAAGATTATCACTGGCTTAAGTTCCAGCAGCTGGTGTAATCCTCAGCAGCCCATCTATTCGCTGGGATTGCTGCTTTACATCGTATTGGTAGTCTTCTTTGCTTACTTCTATACATCCATTACCTTCAACCCGTTGGAGATTGCGGATAACATGAAGAAGCAGGGTGGCTTCATCCCCGGCATCCGTCCGGGCCGGCCTACTTCAGACTATCTGACAAAAATTCTGAATTACATCATTTTTGTCGGTGCAATCGGCCTGATTATTGTATGTGTCGTACCGATCTTCTTCAATGGAGTATTCGGAGCAAGTGTTTCTTTCGGAGGAACATCCATCATCATCGTAGTAGGTGTTGTTCTGGAGACCATCAAGCAGATCGAATCTCAGATGGCAGTACGTTACTACAAGGGCTTCTTGAACGACTAAGAGGTAAACTTCTGTTACTGTGAACGAAGTGAACAGTAACACACTTCCGGCCTGTGCGGGACCCCGTTTCCGTACAGGCTTTCGGAAGTTTTATGGCAATTTTGCAGAGGAAATGCGAACAGCGCATTTCGAGAAGAGGAGTAACATTATGAAAATCATCATGTTAGGAGCACCGGGCGCCGGAAAAGGCACACAGGCGAAGAAAATAGCTGACAAATATCAAATCCCGCACATTTCCACGGGCGATATTTTCAGAGCAAATATAAAGGAAGGCACAGAGCTTGGCAAGAAAGCAAAGTCCTACATGGATCAGGGACAGCTGGTACCGGATGAGCTGACACTGGAGCTTATCATGGATCGGTTCCAGAATCCGGACTGCAAGAACGGCTATGTGCTGGACGGTTTCCCCCGTACCATCCCGCAGGCTGAGGCACTGACCGAAGCACTGGCAAAGAAGGGTGAGACCATCGACTACGCAATCAACGTGGAAGTACCGGATGAGAATATCATCAACCGTATGGGCGGCCGGAGAGCCTGCCTGGCATGCGGCTCCACTTATCATATTGTATATGCTCCGACCAAGGTTGAGGGCATCTGCGATCGCTGCGGCGAGAAGCTGGTTCTGCGTGATGACGACAAGCCGGAGACCGTAAAGAACCGTCTGAATGTATATCACAATCAGACCCAGCCGCTGATCGAGTATTACACCAAGCAGGGCAAGCTTGCAGAGGTGGACGGAACTCAGAGTATGGAAGACGTGTTTAACGCCATTGTCAAGATTTTAGGAGCGTAATTATGTCGGTTACAATTAAATCTGCCAGAGAAATCGAATTGATGCGCACAGCAGGCAAGCTGCTGGAAGAGGTTCACAACGAGCTTGCGGCTTTTGTAAAGCCGGGCATTTCCACCCTGGACATCGACCGTCTGGGCGAGAAGCTGATCCGGGAGAGAGGATGTATTCCGAACTTTCTGAACTATAACGGATATCCGGCTTCTATCTGTGTATCTGTGAATGACGAGGTCGTACATGGAATTCCCCATGCGGAGCATATCCTTCAGGAGGGCGATATCGTCAGCCTGGACGCAGGTCTGATTTACAAGGGCTATCACTCCGACGCGGCCCGCACCCATGCGGTAGGCAAGGTAAGTCCCGAGGCCCAGAAGCTGATGGACGTTACCAAACAGAGCTTCTTCGAGGGCATCAAGATGGCGAAGGCCGGAAATCATCTGCATCAGATTTCCGCAGCGATTAACGATTACGTTGACCAGTTCGGCTACGGCGTTGTCCGTGATCTGGTGGGCCATGGAATCGGAACCCATCTCCATGAGGATCCGCAGATTCCCAACTTCCGTCAGCATCGCAGAGGCATCAAGCTGGTACCGGGTATGACCCTAGCTATCGAGCCCATGATCAATGCGGGCACCTGGGAGGTCGCGTGGCTGGACGACGACTGGACTGTAGTTACCGATGACGGTTCCCTTTCTGCTCATTACGAAAACACCATCCTGATTACCGAGGGTGAGCCGGAAATCCTGACTCTGACTCTGTAAGTCTGTGGAGAAGTCTATGGAAAGAGTGGAAATTGGAATGTTCGCCAGATCAAAGGCCGGACATGATAAAGGTAAATTATATATCATATTAAGAACAGAAGGCGAATATGTATATCTGACAGACGGGAAGCTTCGCCCCATGGCAAACCCGAAAAAGAAGAAGATTAAGCATATCCAGCCTATGTACAGGACACCCGAAGGCCGGGACCTGACGAAAATAACCGATGTTGACGTAAAACGGGCCATTGTGCTTCACGAAAAGGAGGAAGAACATGTCAAAAGCGGATGTAATTGAAATCGAAGGAACAGTAGTGGAGAAGCTGCCGAACGCAATGTTTCAGGTAGAGCTGGAGAACGGACATCAGGTTCTCGCCCACATCAGCGGAAAGCTCCGCATGAACTTTATCCGGATTCTGCCGGGTGACAAAGTAACCATCGAAATGTCTCCCTACGATCTGTCCAAGGGACGTATCATCTGGAGAGATAAATAAGAGTTACAGATATGAAATCAGAGAAGCTATGGCATACCCGAGTATGCCATGGCTTTTTGTGTTAGATAAACCAAGGAACAGACTGAGGACGGGAAGATGGAGAAGGACGGAAGAGTAATCTTAGAACTGCTTCAAAATAAGGAATATGTCACGGCAGAGGCGCTGGCAGACGCAATGAAGCTGAGCATCAAGACCGTTCGCCTTCGCATCAAGAGTTTGAATGAAACGGGGCGGGGGAACGGCTACAGCATTCAGGCCAAACCACGGAAGGGATATTATCTGTGCGTGGAGGATCCGGAAAAATGGGAGAGTTTTTTAAAAAAAGAAGAAAGCCGTGAGCAGATTCCCAATTCTGCCACAGAGCGGATTCATTTTCTGTTGGCGTATCTTTTATATCATGAGGAATATATCAAAATTGATGAGCTGAGCGATTTCCTGTTTGTATCGAGAAATACGCTGAGCGATTCACTGAGACAGGTGGAGCGGATTGTCAACCGATATGATTTGCAGATCGATAGAAAGCCCAATTTTGGCGTCCGAATCGTGGGACGGGAATATAATTTCCGAAGATGTATCGGAGACTGTTTTGTGAGACGTGATGTATTTGGGGAGTTGGAGGAACGGAAGAAGAGACAACTGGCCAGTATCGCGGATTCGGTTCTGAGCGTCATGAAGGAAACCGAAATTCATATGACGGAGACCTCGCTGGACTCTTTTATTTATCACGTATATGTGGCAATCAAACGAATCCGGCTGGGACACGGGATTACGGAAGGGGAGACGGATCCGCTGTTTACGGAAGAAAGGATGGCGGAAGGTCTGCAGCTTACCGTAAAGGAATGGGAGTTTGTGGAGTGGCTGGCCGTGATTTTGTCCCAGAGATGGCAGATAGAGATCAGTCACGCGGAGAAGAATTATATTGCGCTTTATCTGGCGGGAAAACGGACCATAGAGTTAGACGATATTTCGGAGACGAATTTTATCATAGATGAAGAAATCGGCAAGACAGTAGACATTATACTGGAAATATTGCTGGATGAGTTTAATATTGATCTGCGGGGAAATTTCCATGTCCGCATGATGCTGAATTCCCATCTGGTTCCTTTTCGAACCAGGATTCGCTACGGTATTTCCCATAAAAATGAATTGCTGCCGGAGATCAAAGAAAATTATGTATTCCCCTATACGATGGCCGTTCGCATCGGAAAAATGCTGGAAGAGCTGTATCATAAGCCCATTTCCGAGGATGAAATCGGGTATTTTGCCATGACCTTCGCGCTGGGGATCGAGGAAATGAAACGAAGTCAGGTCAGAAAATCCAACATCCTGATTGTATGCAATTCCGGAAAGGGCAGCTCGTATCTGCTGAAATACCGCTATCAAAAGGAATTTGGCGAATATCTGAATGAGATTTATATCAGCGACAGGATTGGCGTTAGCCGGTTTGATTTTTCAAAGGTAGATTATGTATTTACGACTGTGCCGATTTCCGAAAGAGTACCGGTTCCGATTATTGAAGTGGGCTGTTTTTTGGAAAATGAAGATGTGATCCGAGTAAAAAAGGTTCTGGCGAAAGGACATACTCCCTATCTGCGGCAAATTTACCGTCCGGAGCGTTTCTTTGTGGGAATTCATGGAGAGAACCGGGAAGAAATTTTACGTAATTTCTGTAAAGCAATAGAGCGTAGGGAAAAGCTGCCTGAGGGCTTTCTGGATGAAGTTATGAAGCGGGAAAGTCTGGGTGATACCGATTTTGGTAATCTGGTCGCAATGCCGCATCCCTATAAAATTCTGGAGGACGAAACGAAGGTATTCGTGGGAATACTGGACAAACCGGTGCTCTGGAGCAGAAATCAGGTTCAGGTTGTTTTCCTCATTTCCGTAGGAAAGCAGGATAACCGGCTTCCGTACTTTTACGAAGCAACCACACGGGCGATGGACAGCAGTGAAGGAATCCGGCGTCTGATACAGGAAAAGAATTATGAGGTTCTTACAGAGCTTCTGGAGAACCATGTGTAAAAAGTACCACATTTTATGTGGTACTTTTTTGTGTGGTAAATAAAATATGGTGCTTTATAATTTAACTATAAAGTAAATCGCGATTTCTTATTGGAGGATACACTATGTCATATGAAAACATCATTGTAGAGCTGATCGTCAAGGGCGGCGACGCGAGAAGCAATGCGCTGCTGGCCATCCGGGCAGCCAAGGAAGGAAATTTTTCTGAAGCGGAAAAACTGATGCAGGAATGCAATCGTCAGTTGGTAGAAGCTCATGAGATACAGACAGATATGATACAGGAAGAGCTGAATGCGGAGGAAAAAAGAGCCGTAGATCTTCTGATGGTACACGGACAGGATCATCTGATGAACGCCATGACCGTCCGGGATCTGGCTGTAGAATTTATCGAGCTGTACAAGATGAGATATGCGGATAAGGAGGGAGAAGCATGAAATATGTAACGTTGTTGTGTGCTATGGGAATGTCTACCAGTCTTCTGGTGAATAAAATGAAGGATGCGGCAAAAAAATCGGGAGAAGAAGTCACGATTGTGGCAATGGCGAAGGACGCTTTCGACGCGTATAATGGCGAGACAGACGTACTGTTGATCGGGCCGCAGATTCGGCATATGTACGATGAGTTGAAGGAAAAATATGAACCGAAGGGCATCAAGGTGGGTTTGATTAACAGCATGGATTACGGCATGATGAACGGACAGAAGGTTTTGGATTTTGCATTGAATTTATAAGGATAGGAGAGGGTACTTATGATTACAGCATTGTCAGATAAATTACAGGCTTACTTATTGCCGGTAGCAAATAAGATAGCGAAGAACAGATACTTACAGGCTATGAAGGACGCGTTCCTGATTTCTGTACCGTTTACCATGTTCGGTTCTCTGGTGCTGGCTCTGGCCAACATCCCTTATATGGAGAAGCTGATGGGCGCGGATGCGGTAGCAGCGTTTCAGTCCGCCATTGGGCCGATTCAGAATGTGACCTTCAATCTGATTGCAGTCATGGTAGTACTGGGAATCGGATACAGTCTGGGAAAACATTACGAACTGA
>USDU01000087.1 GCA_900553635.1 uncultured Lachnospiraceae bacterium
GGAGAAGAAACAGGATCTGCTTAGACTTAAGCTAACCCAGCGGGGCCTGCTGGCGGGGCAGTTCTGGAAGGTGCCGGTGGCGGTATGCCTGGCGGTGGTGACACTGCTTGGCTGCGCGGGCGTCGTCTGGACTGCGACTCCTTATAACGGCAAGCTGTCCTGGAAGCTGGATGAGTGGCGATACCCGGAGAAGTGGCAGCAGCCGTAGCCATTCAATATGGTCTGAAGCACTTGCTGCTGATTCAGGAGTGCAAAATCCATAAAAATCAGGATATCTTTTTATAAGAACGTAGTGTACAATGATTTTACAGAAGAAAAGGGGGATTTTATGAAAAGGAACATGGCGTTAGCAACTCTGACCCTGGGACTTGGCCTGGGGCTGAGTCTGGGACTACTGACAGGCTGCGGGAAAAAGACAGAGCAGCCCGAAGAACTGCTGACGGAATATATCGATTTTCTGAATCAGGAAGATTACGCGGATATGTATGGCTTCCTGACAGAGGAGGCGCAGGAGACTACAGATAAAGAAACTTATGTAAACCGATATAAGAATATCTACGGTGGAATCGAAGCTTCAGATGTCCGAATCGATATCGCGGACGAGGGCGGGAAAAAGGATGAAAAGGCGGAGACCCAGCGGGTGAAGTATACCCTGACCATGGATACGATTGCGGGGGAGCTGTCCTTTGATACGGTAGCTATTTTCACGAAAAACGAGGATGGGGATTATAAAATGAGCTGGGACAGCCAGGACATTTTTCCGAACCTCTACAATGAGGATACGGTGAAGGTGGTGACCACTCAGGCCAAACGCGGTAATATCTATGACCGCAACCAGGTGGAGCTGGCGAGAGAGGGCGTGGCCTCTTCTGTGGGCCTGGTGCCGGGCAAGCTTCCGGAGGACCGGGACGGCGCCATCGCGCAGCTGTCGGAGCTTCTGGAAATCAGTACGGAGAAGATAGAGAAGGCCTTAAGCGCAGGCTGGGTGCGGGACGATACCTTTGTGCCGCTTCG
Organism: uncultured Lachnospiraceae bacterium; assembly: GCA_900553635.1. Next base: position 1,015 of record USDU01000087.1, read on the forward strand.
GACCGTAGCCAAGGACGCCATGGAGCTGAAAGAAAAGCTGCTGGAAATTCCGGGTGTGATGATTTCGGACACGAAGGTGCGGTTTTATCCCTTTGGCGAAAAGGCAGCCCAGCTCACCGGCTATGTACAGAATATTACGGCGGAAGAACTGGAAAAAAGAACAGGGCAGGGGTATAATAGAAACAGCATCATCGGCAAGGCAGGCGCAGAGCGCATCTATGAGGAGCAGCTTCGTCCGAAGGATGGCTATACTATAGAGATCCGGAATCAGCTGGGCGAAGTGAAAGATGTGGTTCTGGAGAAGCCGGCGGAGGATGGACAGGATGTGAAGCTGACCATCGACATCACCCTGCAGCAGTATCTTTATCAGGAGATGGAGGGCGACGAGGGCTGCGCGGTTGCCATGGATCCCACTACCGGAGCAGTGCGGGCGTTGGTCAGCACACCGGCTTATGATCCCAATGATTTCGTTATGGGTTATACTGCCAGCGCGTGGGAGGCGCTGAATTCTGACGAGTCCCAGCCACTGTATAACCGTTATCTGGCGGCCTGGACGCCCGGATCCAGCTTCAAACCCGTGGTGGCGGCTCTGGGTCTGACAGCGGGAACGCTTAACCCGGACGAGGATGTGAAGAATGACGGCTTAAAATGGCAGAAGGACTCGAGCTGGGGCGATTATTATGTGACTACCCTGGTGGATTATCCGGTGAAGAATCTGGAAAATGCCCTGGTGCATTCCGACAATATCTATTTCGCAAAGGCAGCCTGCGCATTGGGTGAGAAAGACTTTATGAAGGGGCTGGATTCCCTGGGCTTTGGGGAGGAGCTGCCCTTTGATTTCGCGGCGACGGCGTCCGGCTATGGAAGCGATGGCAGGATCGCGTCCGAGACAGAACTGGCGGACAGCGGCTACGGACAGGGCAAGATACTGGTGAACCCGATTCACTTAAGCAGCATTTATTCCGCTCTGGTAAATGGAGGTAATATGGTGAAGCCTTATCTGCTGGACGGCGAGAGCGCCACATACTGGAAAGAGGGCGTGTTCACCAAAGAGGCAGCAGATACGGTGCTGGCGGATCTCTATCAGGTGGTGGAGGATAGCGCCGGCACGGCCCATGCGGCACAGCGGGATGCCTTCCGCATGGCAGGAAAGACCGGCACGGCGGAATTGAAGATTTCGAAGGATGACACGGAGGGTCAGGAGCTTGGCTGGTTCGTGGGTATGTGCGTGGAAAACACGGAGAAGCCGCTGCTGATTACGATGATGATCGAAGACGTCAAAGGCCGGGGCGGAAGCCATTATGTGATTCCAAAAGTCATGAAGGGCTTTGATGAATATATGAAATAAATGACAGGTATTACTGACAGGAAAGCAGGAAGCATATGAAAAATAACGGACCACTGAAAAAATATCTCTATAAAAGTCTGGCGGGTGCAGGTTCTATTATTATCTGCATCCTGGTATTTTTCGCCATGTACCGATTCGACCAGATCGTGGCGGCGTATAATCTGATGAAGGGAATTTTGATGCCCTTTATCTATGGTGCGGTGATTGCCTACCTGCTGACTCCCGTCTGCAATTTTATCGAACGGCATTTGTTTTGTTTTTTAGAAAGCAGAATGAAGAAGCCGGAAAAGGCGCACGGCATCGCCGGGGCGGCAGGCATCGGCCTCAGCATGGTGTTCAGTCTGCTGGTGATCTATCTCCTGATTGCCATGGTTATGCCGCAGGTATTTTTAAGCATCGGCAGCATCGTGACGGCGTTCCCGTCCATGGTTAATAAATGGTCGGCCTGGATTCAGAATTATCTGCAGGACAATGAAATAGTTTGGAATTATGTAAATCAGTTTATTGATACGGTTTCTGTCAATGTGGAGAGCTGGCTGGAAACCAAGCTCCTGCCTAATATGCAGACCATCGTAAGCGGTGTTTCCGCAGGGCTTTTGGGGGCTATCGTCGTGATGAAAAATATTCTGATCGGCCTGATTGCAGCCATCTACATGATGGGCAACCGCCGAAAATTCGCAGCTCAGGCTAAGAAGCTGATTTACAGTGCATTCAGTGTACGGCATGCCAACGCGATTCTGGACGAGTGTCGGCTGATTGACCGGATGTTCGGCGGATTCATCAGCGGCAAGCTTATCGATTCCCTGATTATCGGCTGCCTGTGTTTCTTCTTTATGAGCATTCTGAACCTGCCCTATTCCATGCTGATCAGCGTGGTGGTGGGCGTGACTAATATCATTCCGTTCTTTGGACCCTATATCGGGGCGATTCCCAGCGCTATCCTGGTGTTGACGGTGAATCCGATGCAGTGTCTGTATTTCCTGATCCTGATTTTACTTTTGCAGCAGTTTGACGGCAATTTTTTGGGACCGAAGATCCTAGGCAACTCCACGGGTCTGTCCAGCTTCTGGGTGCTGTTTTCCATTCTGGTGTTTGGCGGTCTCTTGGGATTTGTGGGCATGATCATCGGTGTTCCGGCTTTCGCGGTCATCTACGACCTGGTGAAAAAATGCGCCAACTATCTGCTGCGGCAGAAAAAGCTGACGACGGACACGGATACTTATCAGGAACTGGTATCCATAGAACAGGACGGCGGACAGCTTCGTTATGTACAGAATGCGGATAGGCCGGAGCGGAAAAAAGAGGAACAGGAGGAAACCCCATGATTTTAGCGGTAGATATCGGCAACACCTACATTGTGGTAGGCTGCATCCGGGACGATGAGATTGTATTCGTGGAGCGGCTTCACACAGATACGAAGAAATCAGAGCTGGAGTATGCCATCAGCATTAAGACGGTTCTGGAGATATATGGAATTGATAAAAAGGAACTGGCCGGAGCAATTCTCTCGTCGGCGGTACCGCCTCTGACCGGTGTGATGCGCCGGGCTGCGGGCAAGGTGACAGGCCGGGAGCCGCTGGTGGTGGGACCGGGCGTCAAGACCGGCCTGGACATCCGTATCGATAATCCGGCCCAGCTGGGCTCCGACCTGGTGGTAGGCGCGGTGGCAGCCATTGAGGAATATCCCTGTCCGCTGGTAGTGGTGGATCTGGGAACAGCTACCACTTTTACTGTAGTCAATGAGAAGAAGCAGGTTATGGGCGGCATGATTATGCCGGGCGTGGGCGTGGCCCTGGACGCCATGATCAGCCGTACATCCCAGCTTCCGAAGATCAGCCTGGATCCGCCGAAAAAGTTCATCGGCAGCAACACTGTGGATTGCATGAAGAGCGGCGTCCTCTATGGAAACGCGGCCTGCGTGGACGGTATGATTGGACTCATCGAGGAGGAACTGGGCCAGCAGGTGTCTGTGGTAGCCACAGGCGGTATGGCCAGGTACATTGCGCCCTATTGCAGGCGAAAGCTTAAGCTGGACGACGCACTGCTTTTAAAGGGCTTAAAACTTATCTACCGGAGAAATCAGTAAGCCCGCCCTTGTGAGGAGAATGACCATGACAGAGAACAGAAAAGAAAATGCCAGGGAAGAGGATCGGAGATATACGCAGGTCTTTGAGACGAGATGTCCTGTGGACTCATCCAAAGTAAAACATACGGTTACCTTCATCGCGGCCAGCTGCAGCCGGGTGGACGATCTCATAGAGGATTTTCATTGCAGCAGAAACAGCGCCTGCATTAAATGTCAGCAGAATTACCTGTAAAAGCAGGCTGGGCTCACAGTCGTACGCGATGGAAGGTTTGACATTGCTTCTGTACAGTAATGCAAAAAGAAATTGAAATTGTGAAAAAATAATAAAGATAATTCTGAAATATGCACAAAAAACCTTGATAAAATAGATGAAATATGACGAAAATGCTAATCGAACTTGACTGGGAAGAAAAAATCGTGTATAGTGAGTCTATCAACAGAAAACGGAAGAACATACATTGTTCGTACTGACGGACTGTTTTGAAAACAAGGTTGTTTAGCAAAATGGAGCCAGTATTCTATCGAGAAAGGTAGGATACTGGCTTTTTGTATGTTGAAAACCGGAAAAAGGACGGGAGAAGGAGAATGTTCGAGATTATTCTAATTTCACATGGGCCCCTGTCGAAGGCCATGCTGGAAACGGCGCAAATGATCGTAGGTGAACAGGAACACGTAACCTGTTTTGGACTGTATCTGGGTGACAGCGTAGATTTATTCCGGGAAAGGGTGGAGGAAGAGATTCGGAATAAGCTGGAAGAGAGCGACGTGCTCGTATTGACGGATATGCAGTCAGGCAGCCCCTTCAATGTTACCGTGGGGGCCATGGGATATTATGAGTTCCGGCACTTTACAGGAATGAATCTGCCGATGGTTCTTGAGATTTTTTCCAGACGTGCATATGAGTCGCTGGATGAGGTCTGTCAGGACCTGTTGTTAAGTACAAAGGAAACAATGGTGGATGTAAATCAATTGTTATATGAATTGGATACAGCGTTTTAAAAAGAGGAAGGAGGTGGATGCGAATGAAAAACATAGTGTTAATTCGTATCGATGATCGTCTGATTCATGGACAGGTGGTAACTCAGTGGATAAAGGACACAAACGGAAACCGGATTCTGATTGTGGACGATAAGCTGGTCAATGACCGGATGATGATGCGGATTTTGAAAGCAGCGGCGCCGCCGGGAGTAAAAGTAGAGGTCATGACCGTGGCGGACGCAGAGACGGAACTGAAACAGGACGCAGTACCCGGAGAAAATATTGTCATTCTTGTAAAAGTTCCGCTGGTTCTGGAAGAGCTGATTGACGCGGGAATCCCCATGCAGAAGATCGTGCTGGGCGGCATGGGACTGACCCCGAAGCGGAAAAAGTTTAACAAAAATGTGGCGGCTACGGACGAAGAAGTGGAATGCATGAAACGCATTGTGGCAAAGGGAGTACCAATGGACTTTCAGCTGGTTCCGGCAGAGCGCGCTATCAACGTAGAAAAATTATTTTAGAGGAGGTAATGTGTTATGGCATTATGGCAGGCAATTTTATGTGGCGTTTTCTATTATCTGAACGCAGGCCCCTGGGTATGTGGAATTGGTTTCTACACCTTTGGACGCCCCATGGTTCTGGGCTTCTTCGTAGGTCTGATTCTGGGCGATCCGATTACCGGTACAGTGGTAGGCGCAACCATTCAGATGATCTATCTGGGACTGATGTCTACAGGTGGTTCTTATCCGGCAGACTCTTCGCTGGCAGGTATTGTAGGTACGGCTACAGCGATTCTGACAGGACTTTCCGCGCAGGAAGCGGTAGCTATCGCAGTTCCCATCGGCCTGGTTGGCACGATTTTCTATCAGCTGCGAATGGTAAGCGCAGTACCCTTTACCCATCTGGCAGATAAATACGCGGCAGAAGGCAAGGCGGATAAAATCTGGATCGCGAATGTGTTGCTTCCTCAGATTATCCTAGCAGCGATTTACGTGATTCCCTGTACGATGGTCTGTTACTTCGGAATCGACGCGGTACAGGGTCTGGTAAATGCATGCGAAGGCACCCGGATTCTTCCGATCCTGAGCGCCATCGGTGGTATCCTTCCGGCTATTGGAATTGCCATGAATATGAAGGCCATTTTCAAGGGCGACGCAAGATACTTCTTCTTCATCGGATTCCTGCTGGTTGTATATTTCAACCTGAATCTGATTGCAGTCAGCTGTCTGGCCGCTTTGATGGCTATTATCTACATGCAGCTTAAAAATGATACAAGTGAGGAGGCATAGGTATGAGTGAGAACACAACTGTAAAAAAAGCTTCGAAAAAGGCCGTATTAAAAAGTTTTCTGAACTGGTTATTCATGGCGCACAGCTGTTACAACTATGAGCGTCTCCAGGGAATCGGTTTCCTGCATGCCATGGCTCCGATTATCAATGACATCTATGACAAGGACGATGTGGAAGGAAGAACGGAAGCTCTGCAGCGCCACACCGCATTTTTCAATACCGAGCCCCGTCTGGGAAGTATGATTGTAGGTCTGTGCGCGGCCATGGAGGAGCGTATCGCTTCCGGCGAGAAGGAACTGGCAGGCGAGGACGCCATGGCTTCTATCAAATATGGTCTGATGGGTCCCATTTCCGGAATCGGCGATACTTTTATCCAGGCGATTCTGTCTCCGCTGCTTCTGTCCATGGGCCTTGGTCTTGCCATCGATGGCAACCTCTTAGGGCCGGTGCTTTACCTGGTACTCTTTATTGGAATTATTCTGGTGCTTGGCTATGAGTGCTATATGCTTGGCTATAAAAAAGGCGACGAGGCGATTCTGAACTTTATTGAGAGCGGCGTTATCCGCAAGATTATTTCCGGAGCGGGTATTATGGGATGTACCGTAATGGGTGCGCTGGTAGCAAACTTTGTAAGCTTAAGCACAACGGTTTCTTTCGAAATGACTACAGGAACCTTTGATCTGCAGACCAATTTCTTCGACGCGATTATGCCGAAGATGCTTCCGATGGTACTGACGTTACTGGTATATACCGGTATGAAGAAAAAAGATATTTCCGCGCTGAAGATGATGGGAATTCTGATCGTTGTCGGTGCAGTGCTTGGTATTATCGGATTGATTTAAAACACAATGAAATGGAGGAATGAAGGATGGGGCACAGACCAAATCCGTACTATGTTCTGGAAGAAAAAAAGCTGACCATGCATAAAAGTACCCTGCAGGTAACCATGGGCGACGGCGCGCTGGAACAGCTGAAAAATTATACAGGCGGGAAAATCGCCATCATTCTGGACACCTACCTGATGACGACCCCGATGTTTCAGCGGTTGACCACAGAAATTTTGGCAGGAAAAGATTTCAAGGTTATCTGCGACGTGAAAGCAGAGCCTTCTTACGAAGCCATCGACCCGTTTATTCCGGTGATCCGCGAGTATGGACCGCGATATATCCTGGCCATTGGCGGCGGATCCACCATGGATACAGCCAAGGCGCTGTGGGCCTTCTACGAGTGCCCGGAGCTTACCTGGGACACGATTCTGACTGATTTACCGGACTTCCCGGGCAAGGCGACCCTGATTACGGTTCCCACCACCAGCGGAACCGGAGCGGAGGCCACCGGAGCGGCAGTCTATAAGAAATACGACGGAACCAAGGCATTATTAATCAATCAGAAAATCCGTCCGAAGGAAGCGTTCCTGGATTTCTCATTACTGGATTCCCTTCCGCCCAAGGTAATCGTAAATTCTGGCGTGGATGCGCTGGCCCATGTGGTGGGCGCATTATCCACCCAGAACTGTAATCAGCTGGATCATATGCTCTGCACCCAGACAGCCATTCAGATTCTGAGGGCATTGCCCAAATCCTATAAAGGGGATAAGGACGCCAGAGCGCTGATGCATGTGTGTGCGTACCTGGCCGGAGACGAGATAGAAAACGCAGGCGGTGGACTGGAGCATAAGCTGGATATGTTTGCGAAGGCTTATCATATTCCCCACGGCGAGGTTATCGGTATTTTCCTGCCCTACACCATGCTGTATCTGATAGAGCAGAATCATTATCTGGATATCGCAGAGCAGATGGGGATGCCGGGTGAGATGGCTTACGAGAAGCAGAGAAACCTGATTGATTATATCTGGAAATTATATGATGAACTGGGTATGCCGAAAACCTTGAAGGAGACGGGTATTCCGGAGGAAGAATTCTTCGCGAATCTGCCGCAGTACATCGAGATGGTAAAAGAGATCGGACACATCTACTGGATTGCCGGATTCAAGGGGGATGACAGTCTGGAGGGACTGTACAGGATGTCTTATTACGGATTAAAGGAGGAATAGAAAATGAAGGTTGTAGCAATTGTAGAGGAGCGGAAAACAGGAATCTTCGATATTCCCAAACCGGTGCCTGGACCGAATCAGGTTCTGATTCGCATCCATGCCTGCGCGCTGTGTACTTTTGAGCAACGTGTATTTACCCAGATGACGAAGAAAACGCTTCCCTATGTGGGCGGTCATGAGCTGGCCGGCGTGATCGAAGAAGTAGGAGCTGATGTGGATCCGAAGTTATTCCCGATAGGTTCTAAGGCGGCAGCCAGAGTATTGAAAAACTGTGGTGTCTGCTATTACTGCCGTCACGGTCAGGAGAATCTGTGTAAGGGCGCGTACGCAAAATCCGCAGCGGCGGCAGGCACCCTGACACCGAACGGCTTGGGCGAATATATTGCTGTGGACGCAAATCAGACCTTCCTGCTCTCGGATGATATCGCTTACGAGCAGGCCGTATTTGTAGAACCCTTTGCCTGTGTCCTGAACAGTATTGAACGTGGAAAAATCGAGCTGGGCGACGATGTGGTTGTGATCGGCGGCGGCGTTATGGGCATCCTGCATGTGATTGCGGCAAAAATGTCCGGCGCGAGAGTCATTTTGAGTGAGCCGGATCCGGCAAGAGAAAAAGTGGCGAAGAGCTATGGC
>USDU01000088.1 GCA_900553635.1 uncultured Lachnospiraceae bacterium
ACCTTGGAGATGCCTGCGTCCTTCAGGGCCTGAATCACAGCCGGCGCCTCGGGACGAATGGGGTCCTCGATGCAGATGACGGCTGCCAGCTCGCCCTCTACCGCCAGATAGAGATGGGAATACTCAGCCGGGAGCGCGTTAAACTTCTCCTCGGTTCCGGCCGGAAGGACACATTTCTCATCGTCGAATACGAAATGATAGCTTCCGATAATCGCTTTCTTCCCTTCTACTGTCGTAGAAATGCCGTGTGCCACAATATATTCTACTTTCGAATGCTTTTCTTCATGGTTCAGGTTGCGCGCCCTGGCGGCGTCCACAACTGCTTTCGCCATGGAATGGGGGAAGTGCTCCTCCAGGCAGGCAGCCAGGCGAAGAAGCTCGTCCGGACTCTCGCCGTTAAAGGGAACCACCTCTGCCACGGTGGGGCAGGCCTTTGTCAGGGTACCGGTCTTGTCAAAGACGATGGTGTCCGCCTCTGCCACAGCCTCCAGGTACTTGCCGCCCTTGACGGTCACATGCTCCGCGCCCGCCTCGCGAATGGCGGACAGCACAGAGATGGGAATCGCCAGCTTCAGCGCGCAGGAGAAATCCACCATGAGTACGGCCAGGGTCTTTGTCATATTCCGGGTGAAGAACCAGGTGGCCGCCGCGCCCGCCAGGGTGTAGGGAACCAGCTTATCAGCCAGATGCTCCGCCTTGCCCTCCACGGATGATTTCAGCTTTTCAGACTCCTCGATCATGGCCGCGATACGATCATACTTGCTTGCGCCGCTTCCCACTTTGACACGGATGGTCAGCTCGCCTTCCTCCAGAACGGTTCCGGCGTAGACCGACGCTCCCGGAGCCTTGGCCACAGGAACAGATTCACCGGTCAGGGAGGACTGGTTCACCATACCCTCGCCTGCTTCTACCGTTCCATCAAATGGTACCACATTTCCCATATGGATGACAACCAGATCTTTTTCCTGAATGGAAGAAGAATCCACCAGAACCTCCTGGCCATCGCTTAAGAGCCACACCTTTTCAATGTTCAGGGACATGCTGCGGGCCAGATCGCCCACGGACTTCTTGTGGGTCCACTCCTCCAGGATCTCACCGATGCCAAGCAGGAACATGACGGAGCCTGCGGTATCAAAATCGCCCCGGAATACGGACACGCCGATGGCGGTGGCATCCAGCACCGGAACCTCCATCTTACCCTGGGCCAGGGTCTTCGCGCCCTCCCACAGATATTTCCATGATTTTACAAATGCAATGCCGGCGCGGATCGGATAGGGCAGAAACAGCTTGCTTCCCGCGCGCATGATGACGCTGTTCACCAGCTTCTCCCAGTACTCCTCGTTCAATGCTCTGCCGGAGCTTTGGAATACCGCCTGGGGAACGTTCACATTTTCATAACGGAAGTTCCGAAGAGCCGTCAGCACCTGCTGCCGATCCCCCGTATAATAAATCACGATGCTCAGAGTATTGCGCTGTATTTTTGCCGAAGTTACAAAATCCCGTGTGTCCAGATAATACTGAAGAGTATCCGCCTCTTCGATGCTCATACGGCGCACGCAGGCCTGAACACGGATTCTGCCTCTGATTTCATGCCTGATGATGAACTTCATGGATTTACGCCTCTGTCTCCTCAGTTGTCTCTGCAGCTTCCTCCGCCTCAGCGTCTGCCACAACTGCTGCCTCTGCGGCTGCCTCGCGCTCCTCATTGATCTGCTTTGCGCCAGCATAGATGTCCTCTGCGTTCTCCTGGATCACAGCCGCAGTCTTCATGACGCAGCTCTTCGCGCGAAGTACGGCTGCGGTGCAGTTCGTATATACATTCTTAGCGTCATCGCTTGACAGTGCCTTGATACCTGCGGTGCCAAACAGCACACCTGCAGCGAAAATTCCAGTCTTCTTCCAGTCAACATTCTTTAATTTCAGCATCTTAATTTCCTCCTCTTATTCGTATGCTTATTGTTTATGAACCGTATTGGTTTTACAATGTCCGCAATGATGTCTTCGTCTTTTATCTTTTGGACAGGCTTATTATAGCATGCTCTTTTTCAAAGGCAAGACTAACCGTCCTTATTGATAATTATTGTCGATTTAGCCATGAAAAAGTCATTGACATTCCGGTTGGTTTATGCTATTTAGGATTACCTAACACCTGGTAAAGCACCTCTGCCAGGGGATCCATAGCGTTCATCATTTCCTCCAGGGTGTTGGTCTGAGCTCCTGCTTCCACAAGCAGGGACTTGGGCCGCAGGTGCAGATTGTAACGCAGACTCTTCAGATAGATTTTGCGGCTGACGCCCGGATAATACTTTTCACAGGCAAGCTTTAGCTGCAGAGACAGCGCCAGATTTTCCCCGATATAAGGATTATACAGATAAGATATGGGGCCGTTCCGCCTGCTATAGCTTAAGCCGTTGAAGAACATGAACTGGGCCGTGGGTTTTCCGTCCACCTCAGTCACCAGATGGGTGCCTTCATTTACACCATCCCGGTGCAGATCTATCAGCACTTCGATGGACGGATTTTCCGCCAGAATCCGCTTCACATCCTCCGCTGCCAGTGTATAGGCACGATTCCGATCCAGTTCGCCGTCCATATAATCATAGACATTCGTATTATGTATCACGTTATACCCAAAGCGTTCCCGCAGGATTTCCGTCAGGCGGTCGCCCACGCCTACGATGGTGGTGCGTACGTCACCCTCCACGGAATCTGCAAAGCCCTCCTGGGAATGTGTATGATAAATCAGAATCTGGGGGGCGCTGCTGTCCTGCTGCAGGGTCATGTCCATGGAAAGCAGGGCGCCGGCATTCAGAAGATCACTGCTGATATCCGTGTTACTTTCTATTATATAGAAATTGTTTTTCAGAAAATCAAAATCGGAGAGCTCTGCGACACTGTATTCCCGTCCCTGCACGGAGGGTTCTGACGGCACTTCCCCCAGATCCGCTTTCGGCTCCCCGTCCGGTTCCGGTTCTGTTGCCTGCTGATTTTCTTCTTCCACCTGCTCCGCCAGGTCGAAGGCCTCTCCGGTCTCCTGGTTGATCTCGTTTTCATCATGGACGCCGCCCTGAATCAGTATTTCATAAGCTGCGGTGCTCTCGATGGCAGGGGTGTAATCCTGCTGTCCGGTCAGAAAACCGTAGAGGGGAATGATGCTCACCGCGCGCTCCAACACCCATTCCTCCAGACTGTCCGCTTTGGCCCCGCCACCGGACGCCGTGTAAACCAGGGCCGGATACAGGGTTTTCGTGGCCGCCCGCTGCAGATCTCCCTCCATTTCCAGAAGACCTGCTTTCCAGATATAAGAAAGCTTTCGAAGGGACCTGACTCTGACGCTGCTGCACAGGATGTAAAGTCCCATGCCGACGATCAGGAGCCAGACCAGGCCGTTTATGGCTTTTCCGATTTTCCTGCTGCTTTGTTTTCTCACGCGTTCATTCCCCCATACTGTTTTCAGTATATGAGCCACCGGACACGCTTATGTCAGGACAGAGCCAGATTCAGGGCCTCGGAAATGGTAAAGCTTAAGCGGCGGATCATCTCGTCCACGTTCTTCGGAGTTACGAACATGCCGTTCAATCCCGGCGGCACGCTCCTTCGATCGCCCGTGGCATCGTAGACAATAGTTGCCGCGTCCACCACGGTTGGCACGCCGATGGCCAGCACCGGGACACCAATCGTCTCCTTTGACAGACTGTTCCTGTGATTGCCCACTCCGGAACCGGGCTGAATGCCTGCGTCGGACAGCTGGATGGTCCGATTCAGGCGCTTGCTGCTGCGGGCTGCCAGGGCATCAATGACTACCACATAATCCGGCTTTGTCTCGGCCACGATGCCCTGCACCACCTCCAGGGTCTCCATACCGGTCTGTGCCATCACGCCGGGAACAATAGCGCTGACCAGATGCACCTTTTCCTTCGCAAACGCAGTCTTGCCATATTCCCGCACCACATGACGGGTAACGCGCAGATGACCGGCCACCTCCGGTCCCAGGGCGTCCGGCGTCACTTCCCGGTTGCCCAGACCCACCACCAGCACAGATTTCTCATTTTTCACATCCAGAAGCTTTTTCAGATATTCTGCCAGCTTCTCCGACACCTCCCGGTGATAATCCTCGTCCGGCTCCGACATCCGGGGCGCTTCCAGTGTAATGTAGGTACCGATGGGCTTTCCCATGGCCTTCGCCCCATTTTCTGTCTGAATCCGGACTACCGTTACCCGGATGTCCCGCCGCTCGTCGTAGGACTCTTCCACGGCTACGCCACGGATTTCCACATCCTCCTCAAACCGCTCTCTGGCCTCCAGCGCCAGATCCGTCCGCACCTGAAATTCACTCATCCCGTTTCCTCCTGTTTTCACGTCTTACGCTATTTCTTTTTATTTTTTGCGTTTTTTTCAGAAATATGTATTGACATAACGTTATTCCTGTCCTAAAATATATGAGTATGTTTTGTAAAGACGTCCGTGTCCGGCTTTTACGGAACATGTAAAAATAAGCTTATTTTAAAACATGGTTTGGAGGTGTACGGATTGGCTAACATTAAATCTGCAAAGAAGAGAATTCAGGTTGCCGAGACTAGAACAGCCAGAAATAAGGCTATCAAGTCTGAGGTTAAGACCGCAATCAAGAAAGTAGACGCTGCAGTTGCCGCAAAGGATGTTGAGACTGCAAAGGCTTGCTTAAAGGCTGCTATCGCTACCATGAGCAAGGCTACTTCCAAGGGAGTTTACCACAAGAACACAACTTCCCGCAAGATTTCCCGTCTGACCAAGGCTGTAAACAGCATCGCGTAATTGAGATAGACGAATCTTAAAAAGAGACCCATTCCGTCATTTGGGTCTCTTTTTTTTGGAAATGAGGTGTCTCCTATGAAAATGCTGGCGGAGGATATCAAGAACGGCAATTTCAAAACCGCCTACCTGTTCTGCGGGGAAGAGGCTTATTTACGCAACCAGTATAAGAACCGGCTGGCGCAGGCTCTCTGCGACCCTTCCGACACTATGAATTTCTCCCGCTTTGAGGGGAAGAATATCATCCCGGCGGAGGTTATCAGTCTGGCAGACACCCTGCCTTTTTTTGCCGAACGGCGTCTGATTCTCATTGAGGACAGCGGCTTTTTCAAGAATAAATGCGACGAGCTGGCCGACTACCTTCCGAAGATGCCTGACACCACCTGCATCATCTTCGTGGAAACGGAAGCAGACAAGCGGAACCGGCTATACAAGGCCGTTCAGAAGCAGGGCCGCGTCATTGAATTCCAGACCCAGGACGAGCGTACCCTGATGAAATGGATCCTGGGCACCCTGAAAAAGGAAAATAAAAAAATCACCGAGTCCACTCTGCAGCTCTTTCTAGAGCGCACCGGCATCGATATGGAAAACATTTCCACAGAGCTGGAAAAGCTGCTCTCCTACACAGAAGGCCGGGACGTGATTACCTCCCAGGATGTGAATGACATCTGTACCGTACAGACCACCGGACAGATTTTTGAGATGATCCGCGCCCTGGCTGAAAAGAATCAGAAAAAGGCGCTGGATCTCTACTACGATCTGCTTTCCTTAAAAGAGCCGCCCATGCGCATCCTGTTTCTCATTGCCCGCCAGTTCAATCAGCTTTTACTGGTCAAGAGCCTGGCTGCTAAGGGTTATGATAAAGCAGCGATTGCTTCCCGGGCAAAAATCGCGCCCTTTGTGGCCGGAAGATGCATGACCCAGGCCAGAAGCTTTACCACAGATCAGCTGAAGACTGCCGTGCAGGACTGCGTGCAGGCGGAAGAGGATGTGAAGACCGGTAAGATTACGGATACGCTCAGTGTGGAATTGCTGATTATGAAATACAGTAAATAAATTTTTATTGTAAATAAGCATGTACCCGAAAGTCTTTCCCATCACTTTCCACCGTAATGGCTCCACACTCTGTCGTCTGCAAAATTTTGCTGCCCGCCGCATCCAGCCGTTCCAGCGCCTCCCTGTGCGGATGCCCGTAGGAGTTATCCCTTCCGCAGGAAATCAGGGTCAGGCGCGGCTTCACTGCCTCTAACCACGCTTCGCTGCCGGAGGTTCTGGATCCGTGATGCCCGGCTTTCAGAACCGCAAAGCCGTATGGCGGCCATTCCTTGCCGCCATGCTTCTGCTCCCGCTCCAGAATCTCCCGCTCTCCCGTCTCTTCCAGATCCCCGGTCAGCATCACCGAAAACTCCTGATACCGAAGCGCCAGCACCACAGAGGCTTCATTCACATCCGCGTAGGCTTTCGTCCCATCCGGATGCAGGCAGGTTAGTTCTGTCAAACCATCCCGCAGCACCGCCCCTTTCTCAATTTTCTGCACTGTCACGCCGCTTTCCCGGGCATTTTCCATCAGCCGCTGCCCCTTTTCCTCTTCCATGGAGCGCCCGGATAAAAGCAGCGTACCAATCCGCAGACCGCCGGGCTCCGACGCAGTCTCCAATAGCTCCTTTATGCCGGAAATATGGTCTTCATCCGTATGGGTTACCACAATATAGTCCAATCTTCCGACTCCTTCCGATTTCAAAAAGGGCAGAATCCGGTAGGTTCCCACCTTCGTCACACTGGTACTGCCGCCGTCAATCAGAATCGTCGTTCCGGCTGCGGTCCGCAGGTAGATGCCGTCGCCCTGCCCCACATCCAGCATCACCAGCTGAAAACCGGAATGCAGCCGCAGTGTCAGGAAAAGCAATAAAATCCCAAGCACTGCCGCGCTGCCTGCCTGCAGGATCCGCCGGTGCGGCTCCGCCCGCTCCGCTTCTTCCTGCCGGATATCCGGATCGTTTATCTGCCCCATTCTTCGTTTTTTCCGCTCTTTCAGTTGATAACGCCAGAACAGAAAAACAACCAGTCCTGTGTAATATCCCGCCATCTGCCAGATCTTTGGCTGTCCACAGGTAAACACCGCTCCGGGAAGCCGAAGCGATGCCGTTCCCAGCCGCTCATAGAATTCCAGAATTGCCCCACATAGAAAAGCCGGAGCACGCGCCACGCCCGGCAGCACAAAGCTTATCCCCACAGCCAGAATTCCTGTGAACATCACCACGGTCATCAAAGGAAGCACCACCAGATTTAACAGCGTCCCATACAGCGGAATTTCGCTGTAAAAATATTCCAATACAGGCAGGGTCATTATCTGAATGGAAAGGCTCAAAAGCAGCGGTTCCACCCGTTTCGCCCATCTGCGGTTCTTTGGCAGAAACAATGCTTTCAGGGCCGGGAAAATCAGGCCGATGCCTGCCACGGCTCCGAAGGACAACAAAAATGAGGCGCTGCGCACATACAGTGGCTGCCGCAAAAGCAGCAGAATTGCCCCAAAGGCCAGGGCCGTCAGCATATCATAGCTTTTCCCCAGCATTTCCCCGATTATCAGAAGCGCGAACATCACCACAGCCCGGCAGGCAGAGGTTCCCATACCGGTCAGAAAGCCGTAAAACAGTACGACAAAAAGAGATAACGCTCCCGAGCTTCGCAGTGAACCGCCCATTTTCCTTAAAAAACGGTAAAGCGTCATGCCAAATACGGATACATGCAGGCCGGAGATAGCCAGCAGATGGGAAATGCCGCTTTTCTGGTACAGGCTTTTGGTCTCCGCCTCCAGATCTGTCTTATTTCCCAGCAGCATGGCCTCCAGGACGCCGCTTTTGTCCACAGGAAATAAGCCTCGGACACGGGCGCTTAAGCTCTCCTGCAATTCATACAGTAATTGCGCCATCCACCGCACATCGTCCCGGATGACCGTCGCATCCTTCGCATAGCATAATAGCCCGATTCCCTTTGTCTGATAATAGAGTTTTGCGTCAAACTGCCCCGGATTGGTGGGAGCTTCCGGCTTTCGTATTTTAAAATGATTCTCAATTCGTATGGTATTGCCGATAGAAACTGAAGGTTCGGCTTCGAAGGACACTAGGATGATCCCGGCGTCCGGATAATTGGTTTTGGTAAGCCAGACAGTCATGCCGCCCGGTTCCATCCGGCAGATGGTGCCGGTGAGAATCTCCGGATGAGCTGTGGCATCCGGTGAAGCTTTTCTGAAAAGCTCCGCCGGAAAACACAGCAGCACCACTGCAAGGGCAAGCGCCGTCAGACATAAAGGCCGCTTTCTTATTTTCATTCACTCCAAATCATATTCGCAGAACCGCTAAAATGACCGATTCATGCAGAGGCTATTCCCTCTGTTCGATAATATCCAGATTCCGTTCATAGATGGTATCCAGCCGCATACTCTCCTTGTAGACCAGATCCGTCTCTCCATTGACCAGAATCTGTACCTTGCTGATTCCCGACAGCTCCGTCAGGGAATCCACAATGGAGTAGATGGTAACTGCCTCTGTTACATTGTATCCCTGCTCCAGGAATCCATCGTTCAGGTTTACATAACAGATTCCATCTTTCGTAGAGATACTTAAGATTTTCGTACCGGAGGGCAGGGTCGGGTAATCCGTATCCTTGGACACCGGGCCCCGAATCAGGCTCTCCACCACCAGCTTCTCCACAGAAATATTACTGCTGCCGGTCACATTGACCTTTTCCTTCACCAGCTTGTCCCCGCTCTTATTGGCAAAATACAGGGTCAGTGTAGTGACGGTCTCCTCATTGATGGCGTCGCCGGTGTTTTCCACAAAGCTGTCCGCGTTCATCTGTCCCACCGGATTTTTGTTCAAATCCATCAGAGGATTATCCCCAATCAGAAATGACACATACTCCACATCCGGAATCTGGCAGAGCGTCCGCACCACTGCGGAGCGGCAGAGAATCTCCCGAATCCAATCCATATCCTGATAAGCCGGATCGAAATGCAGGGTCAGCTGCCCATTGTCCAGCGTATAATCTGTCACAAAAACGCTGTCTGTCAGCACAGCTTCCAGGGAACCGCCCTCCGGCGTCGTGGCAAGCTTCTTGAGCAGCTCCTGAATCAATCCGTCTGTATCCTTTGCCTCCGGCTGATAATTCACTGTCGCCGTAGCTGTTTCATCTTTATTCAGATAATAGATCTGATATCCTTCTTCGTCTGTTTTTGCCTCTGTATTTTCCTTTTTCTTACAGCCACCCAGCAGTGCCAGAAGCAGTAAAAGGCTCAGAAGCCCACACAGACGGATACTCTGTTTTCTCTTTTCTTTCATTCCTTGCTCCTGTCTCAGGCAATATAATTCAGCGGAATTCGTACCGAGAAGGTAGTTCCCACACCCACCTCACTGGATACCTTGATAGCCCCTTTGTGAACCAGCACCGCGCTTTTCGCGATGGCCAGTCCCAGTCCTGTTCCGTCTATCTCGCTGGAATGGGACTTATCCACCCGGTAAAACCGCTCAAAG
>USDU01000089.1 GCA_900553635.1 uncultured Lachnospiraceae bacterium
AAACTCGATCTCATCGCCGGATTTCACGCAGGCTCCCAGTACGCTTAAGACACTCTTCGCGTTGGCCGTCGTGTGACCGAAGGTGAAGGTCACTGCCGAGCGGAACTGCATTGCTGTCTTGCAGAGGATGCCTGCCGGACGTAAATGTAATCCTGTCGGATTGGTGATCGTTACTTTTTGACTTACCATGCTGTCTGCCTCCCGTTCTACTCTGTTTTGGTGTCGCTTTTTTTATTCTCTCCCACCGTGTCCCCGGCTGTACTGCTGCTGCCTGAGGACTCTGCGGTATTGTTACCTGTGGTATTGCTGCCGGTACTGTCGCTGCCGCTTCCCGTGCCGGTCGTACCGGTTCCGGTGCTGCTATTGCTGTTCCCAGCCGTGCTGCTTCCGGAACTGCCCGTGGTACTGCCGCTGCTATCCGTACTGTCGGAGCTGCCCGTGTTCTTATCTTTCTCCGAAGATGTGCTGCCGGCTTTCACCAGCTCAAAAGCCACCTCCGTCTCCTGCACCAGACTGTATGTACTGTCCGGAAACGTCACACTCAAAGCTGCCGTATAGCTTCCGGCTTTGGAATATTCTTCCAGGTTCAGAGACAGGGCCACATCGTCCGCCTTCAGGCTTTCCAGCTCCGCCACGGGAGCGCTGACGGAGATCTCCACGGTCTCTGTGTCACCGAAGTCCACCTCATAGCCTTTGGGCACATTCTGCACGCCGATCCTGCCCACCGGAATCTCCAGGGTCTTCTCCTGGTTCTTCTCAATCTCCACGCTGACGGCCACAGTCGCATCTGCCTCGTCCGCCAGCCGGATGCCATCCGGCAGATACTGGGTAATATCCAGGGTCTGCTGCGTGCTCTCCGTCAGGCCGTCGATATTCAGGGCGTCATCCGGAATTGCAATGGCTGTTACCTGGTTGATCTTTTCCGAAGATCCCGCTATCTTCACCGTCTCCGGCTTGTAGGAAATGGTTCCCAGGTTGTAGCCGTCCGCCGGTGTGCCCGTATGTCCGATGGTCAGGGACACGGTTTTGGTACGGAGCATGGTGATGGTCACATCCATGCCGTCCGTCTTTCCGGTGTATTCCAGATAGGTGGTATCCACTGCCTCGCCGTCGCTGTTCAGCACGTTCAGCTTGCCGTGGATCGTCCGGTCGGAGTTGACGCCGGTGGTCTTGATCTCCACCTCCACCCGCTTGATCTTCGCAATCACAGAAGCCGGGCCGTTGATCTGAATCAGGCTCTGTTCCGGAAGGGCTGCGCCGATCATGTAGCCGTCCGCCACCTTGCCGTTCTGCTTCACCACTACGTTAAACTGCTCCGAGGATGCGTCCTCTACGCTGATAACTACGTTTTCCCGGCTCAGGTTGATGTCGGCGCTGCGGATGTTTTTATTGCTGCAGGTCACCTCGATACCTACCAGATCGTTGTATTTGATATTCTTCTGCATATCGGCTGTCGCCGTGAAATCTTCGATATTCAGATCCCGGAGAATGGATTTCTTTCCCCAGACCCGCAGGCTGATGACGTCGCTTCCATCCTCGATCTTATATACCTTTCCCTGATCGGTAACTACATTTTCATTGAGCATGGTGACCTGAACCGGTGAAAAATCCCTGTATGTATAGGGATCGTCAATATTCATGACAATCAGCCAGAGCATAATGGCTCCGATCACGGAAAGGAGCTTCAGTCCCAGGTTATTTGTCAGCATTTTTTTCATGCTTCTTCACCCGTCCTTTCCATAATCTGAATCTGCCATTGTCCTGCGCCTTATCCTGGGCTGCCACAAGCTGCGCCCGGAGGTCATCCTGATTCAAATTGCGCTTAATGTCACCCTCCATGGCCACAGACACAGCTCCGGTCTCTTCCGATACCACGATGGTCAGGGAATCCGTCACCTCACTGATTCCCACAGCTGCTCTGTGACGGGTTCCCAGCTCCTTACTCAGAAACAGGTTATCCGACAGCGGCAGATAACAAGTGGCTGACACAATCCGGTCACCCCTGATGATGACCGCGCCGTCATGCAGCGGCGTATTTTTCTCGAAAATATTGATCAGAAGCTGACTGGTAATCACGGAATCCAGCGTAATGCCGGTACGCTCATACTCGTTCAGCGGCGTCTTCTTCTCAATGACTATCAGCGCTCCGGTCTTGACCTTGGCCATCTCAAAGACCGCCTTTATAAGCTCATTAACGGTCTTGTCGCTGAACCTGGCTTCCGACTCCTTCGCGCTGTCAAAGCTGAATACCGAACTTATGATGTTCTGCCGTCCCAGCTGCTCCAGCGCTTTACGAAGCTCCGGCTGAAATACAATAACCAGCGCGGTAATTCCCAGGCTGAAGATATTCTTGCCCAGCCATAGAATCGTGTTCAGGCGGAAGGCCCAAGCCACAAAAATGAATACCAGCAGAACCGCAAAGCCCTTCAGAAGCACCCATGCGCGGGTCTTCTTGATCCACACCATGATTTCATAGAGCAGGAAAGACAGGATAATAATATCCAGTAGATCATTCCAGTGGATGGTGTTGAACGCCACATATTGATTGATATAGTTCCACACAGAACCCTGCACTTTTTCACATCCTCTCTGCCGCCGGCCAGTTTACTGGTGTCTCGACGCGCTGCTCTTCTTTCTTCCCGATGAAACCTTTCTCTGCGGCGCTTTCTGCGCGTTGATCTTCTTTACTTTTTTCTGCGGAACCGCGATACTGATCTTGGGAACCGCTTTTACATAGTAGTAATACTCGTCATCCTCAAACTGTACATATTCGGTTCTGGAATAATCCAGACTGAATATACTGATCTGCAAAAGCAGCGCCAGCACCGCCGACAGGATCCCACCCACAATCACGCTGAGCAGCTTCGGAGACACCCCCAGGATCAGACTTCCGGTCAAAAGCACGATGGCGTCCGCCACAGCGCCCGCCACTACGGCAATGGTCCATGCATGATCCACGGACATTCTTCGAATCATGTATACAATCACTATCGTCAGGGTAAAGGCCACAACTGTCAGAATCATTTCTTTATTGTTCAGTACATTATCCAGAAGATAAGTAATCTTCTCGGTCACCGTACCGTTCTGGGCGCTGCTCAGCATGGCCGTATTCATGCCCAGATAGTGAAGCAGGAAATACACCACCGTACCACAGGCAACCGGAATCGCTGCCACCGGCGTGGAAACCAGTCCCATGGCAAGCGGAACAAGATACGGAATCTTGAACACGAAGGCCAATGGTGTCAGGATCAGCACATATCCGAACTTGGGCGCAGTGCTGAAAAAAAGCAGAAACATCACCGCGAATACCACAAGGGTAATTGCGAATACCTCCAGAGAAAGCGCGTAGGCATGCAGCAAAATCAGAATCGCCGCGAACACCGCCGTCACATTGACCGGCAGGAAGGAGCAAAGAAGCGCCAGCACCAGGGCTATCCCCGGGTTATCCAGCTTCTTCATAAAGCCCACATGACCGTTGATCAGCAGAAATGTCACCAGTGCCATGATAAACTTCAGCACCGGATATATATAAATATCATATTTGCTTAAAAAAATCTTCAGTTTTTCTCTCATTTCCAGTAAGGTCTTCATTCTTCCTTCGCTCCTTCTGCCATACTTGTGCTGCCCGACGTCTCCGACTCATAAATGCCGGAAATACGCTTCAGAATGTGATTATATGCAGCCAGCTTCTTCCGGTTTTCCTGATACCGGTTATAATAAACCACATACTGGATCACCAGATAGATGCCCAGAAGCGCAAGATAGAGAAGCGCAAGCCCTTTTCCAAACGCGGCCAGATCCATCTTATGAAGGTTTGTCATCAGATATTCCATTTTATAAAAAGCCCAGAGACCCACGCACAGGCAGAATGCCACCGTGTAGGAAATCCACGCGCCGATGAGATGAATACTTAAGTAATCACCCTTGTAAAAACGGTTCATTTCCAGCGCTTTCTTTCCCTCGCCCGCCTCAAAGGAGGCCGCCTTTGTCATGAGTCTGATTTTTTCTTCATTTAACATAAATACCCCTTAACTTTTGCATACTCATAATCGAATTCAGTATAGCATATTTAAAAGCCTCTTCCAATACAAATACTTAAAAAATACACTTTTTCCACCCCCGCTGCCAGAAGGGCGGCTGCCGCCGCATCCAGGGTGCTGCCGGTGGTGTAGATATCGTCTATCAGTACCACTCTCTTTAATTTTACATCATTCCCACAGAGTTGAAAAGCATTTTTCAGATTCTCCCGTCTTGCGGAATCGTTTAATTCCTTCTGTGGACTGGTCTTCTTTACCCGTATGAGAAGCTTTTCTTCCACCGGAATTCCCAGCCTCTCTCCCATACGTTCTGCCACCAGCGCTGCCTGATTAAACCCGCGTTTCCGCATGCGGCTCTTATGGAGCGGCACCGGAATCAGGGCGTCCAGCTGCCAGGAACGAAGCATACGCCCATGGGCCCGCAGCAGCTCTTCTGCGTAAAAATCCGCATATTCCCTGCGGTTGTGATATTTAAACCGGCTGATGGACGCCCGCATGACTCTGTCATATAGGAAAACTGCCCTGCCCTTTTCATATCGATGCTTCCGCCGCAGACAGTCGGGGCAATATTCTGCCTCCTCTTTTGAAAGCGGCTTCCCACATTTCATACAGACCGGTTCGCGCACCGGCTGCAATACCGTCCGGCAGCTGTCACAGATAAGCTTTTCTGCCCCGCCGGTAATCTCATCACATATCGGACATCTGCGAGGATATATAAGATTTGATAGTTTCGCAAAGACCTGTGTAACGCTTCTGTTCCGTACCATTTTCAATCATTGCCTGGAAGGTGGCGGCGCTGCCCACCAGGGTCACACAGGATCTGGCACGGGTCACTGCCGTATATAAAAGGTTCCGGTTCATCAGGGGGCGGGGGCCGGAAAGCAATGGAATCACCACTGCCGGATACTCGCTTCCCTGAGACTTATGTACGGTAATGGCGTAAGCCAGCTCCAGTTCATCCAGCTGTTTAAACGGATAAGAAGCCATACGCCCTTCATCGAATTCTACGGTTACTTCCTCCGCAAAGGTATTGATGGCACGGACGATTCCCATATCGCCGTTGAATACGCCCACGCCCTTATCAATGGCAATGCCGTAGCGATTGCGGACCTCCCACTCCAGCTGGTAGTTGTTGCGGATCTGCATGACCTTGTCGCCCACCCGCAGGATGCCCTTTCCGGTTCCGCCGTCCTCCGCGGCGACGCCGTGTCCAAAGGGAATCTCCGCTTTGTCCTTATCCTCGGGATTCAGGTAACGCTGCAATACCCGGTTCAGATTGTCCACACCAAGCGCGCCCTTGCGCATGGGGGTCAGCACCTGGATATCCGAAATCTCCGCATTTACATAACGGGGCATCTTCTCCTGCACCAGAGCCAGCACCACCCGCAAAATGATGTTCGGATCCTGTCTTTGCAGAAAGAAGAAATCCCGGCTCTTATTATCCAGAGTTACCGGCTCGCCACGGTTGATCTTATGGGCATTTACAATGATATCGCTCTCCGCCGCCTGTCGGAAGATCTTAGTCAGGCGCACCACCGGAAAGGTCTCGGAACGGATCATATCCTGCAGAATACTGCCGGGTCCCACGCTGGGCAGCTGGTTCACGTCGCCCACCAGAATCAGTCTGGTTCCCGGTACCACCGCTTTTAGAAGCGCCTGCATCAGATGCAGATCCACCATAGACATCTCGTCAATGATGATCACATCCGCCTCCAGCGGATTCTCCTCATTGCGGGCGAACATGGCCCGGCCTCCAACGGCGCTCTCCGGCCCGCCGGACAGCTCCAGCATTCGATGAATGGTCTGGGCCTGACAGCCGGTAGCCTCAGTCATCCGCTTGGCCGCGCGCCCGGTGGGCGCTGCCAGAAAGATGCTTAAGCTCTCCGCCTCGAAATAATGTATCATAGCGTTGATGGTCGTGGTTTTTCCGGTGCCGGGACCTCCGGTCAGAATCAGCAGACCGTTTCGCACTGCTTCCGCCACCGCCTCCCGCTGGTGCTCGTCCAGCGTAGTCTTCGTGGCCTTTTCTATCTTTGAAATCCGCGTGTCAATCACCGCGTCTGTCTCATCCATGGACAGATTCAGATGATACAGCATGGCTGCGATACTGAGCTCTGCGTAATAATAGGACGCCGCGTAGACAAAGACCGTCTCCTGTCCCCGGCTGTCCGGCAGAGCTTTTCGTATAAGCTTCCGGTCGATGCTGAGATCCGACACATGGCGCTCCACGGATTCTGGCGGCACGCCCAGAAGCTCCACGGTACGGTTCAGCAGCATCTGCTCCGGAATGCAGGTATGCCCCTCCGCCGACGCGTTCAGCAGTGTATACAGAATACCGCTGCGGATCCGGAAGTCTGAATCCTCCCGGATCCCGACGCGCTTTGCGATCTCATCCGCTGTCCGGAAGCCTACGCCCGCGATATCGTCCGCCAATCGGTACGGATTCTCCTTTATTATACGATAAATCTCCTGTCCGTACTGTTGGTAAATCTTCACAGCCAAATTCATGGAGATGCCATACTCCTGTAAAAAAACCATAGCGTCCCGAAGATCCCGTTTTTCTTCCATCTGCTCCGCGATCTCCCGGGCCTTCCGCTCACTGATGCCCTTGACCTCCGCCAGACGCTCCGGCTCACGCTCCATGATTTCAAAGGTTTTCGCCCCAAACCTTCGGACAATCCGGGCCGCCAGCGCAGCGCCGACGCCCTTCACCGCTCCGCTGGCCAGATAGCGCTCCATGGCCAGGGCGTCCTTTGGCGTCTTCACCTCAAAGCGTTCCGCCTTGAACTGCTGACCGTACATGGGATGCTCCGTATAGTCGCCCTCCAGCTCCACCAATTCTCCTTCGCCGATATAGGAAAAGACGCCGACAACCGTGATTTCATTCTCATCGGCCATCA
This sequence comes from uncultured Lachnospiraceae bacterium, assembly GCA_900553635.1. The sequence goes on from USDU01000089.1 coordinate 6,938, forward strand.
GATTCAGCACCGAATATCCATTTTCCGCGTTTCGGTAGATAATATGTTCCACATACCCCTCAAGTTTCATACGTTTATACCTTTATGTATTTTTCGGAATCCTGCATTGCAGGATTCCCCGCCACCTCTCTGTTATATACAAATGGGCATGACAGATAAACCTCCGTCATGCCCCTCATTTGTAAAAGTATAATTTACTCGTCCCGGTTACCAGCCATGAACTCTACAAACTTACCGGTTCCGATGGCTACACACTTCATGGCGTCCTCTGCCGTCATGGTGTTAATGCCGGTTTTCTCCTCCAACAGTTCCTCCAAACCACGAAGCAGAGCGCCGCCGCCGGTCAGGACAATTCCTCTGTCCGCAATATCTGCTGCCAGCTCGGGCGGAGTCTTCTCCAGCACGCTGTGAACAGCCTCCACGATCTGCATGGTAGACTCACGAAGCGCTTCCTCACAATCCTCAGAGGTTACCTCTACGGACTTCGGAAGACCTGTCACCAGGTTACGTCCGCGGACGCTCATACGATCCACCTCCGCGCGGGGATAGCAGGTACCTACTTTGATCTTGATATCCTCTGCGGTACGCTCACCGATCAGAAGATTGTGCTTCTTACGCATATAACGGACGATAGCCTCGTCAAAGTCATCTCCCGCAATCTTCACGGAAGTGCTGACTACCGCGCCGCCCAGGGAGATAACAGCGATATCGCTGGTACCGCCTCCGATATCTACGATCATATTACCGCAGGGACGGGAAATATCGATACCGGCTCCAATGGCTGCCGCGATGGGCTCCTCGATGATCATAACCTCACGGGCGCCTGCCTGATAGGTAGCGTCCTCTACAGCCTTCTTCTCTACCTCAGTTACACCGCTGGGTACACAGACTGCGATACGCGGTCTTCGAAAGGATCTCTTTCCTGTAGCCTTCTGGATGAAGTACTTCAGCATCTTCTCCGTTACGGTATAGTCAGAGATAACGCCCTGACGCAGCGGACGTACCGCTACAATATTGCCGGGGGTTCTTCCCAGCATCAGACGGGCTTCCTCGCCGATGGCGCGGATCTTATTGGTATCACGGTCAAATGCCACTACGGACGGCTCTTTTAATACGACGCCCTTTCCATTTATATATACAAGGATACTGGCTGTACCCAGGTCAATTCCAATATCTGTTCCTGCCATTTTACAGATTCCCCTTTCTCACATTTCCTTAATCTTCTATAATATCAGTCTTACACATTTTCAAGCTGTTATTCAGGCTTTGTGCAAACACCTATTTGCGTAACTTATATTATATACAAGGAATTCCAAAAAGAAAAGTGTTTTTTTTCGTCGCAGGAAAATTTAATGGTTTCTTAAGATCCTTGTAAGATCCCGTTTAGAAACAGTGAGCCAGCCATTCGCACACCTGCTTTGCTTTTTCCCGCTGCTCCGGTGTAAATTCCGCTGTCTCATCATCCAGGTTCAGGTCCGCCATATCATACCGTTTCCCCTGTAACAGCTTCTCCAGTTTCGCCGGGAATTCCACGTCCAGCATATCGGAATAAATCTTAATTTCTTCCATGTGCATATTTTTCAGGCGCAGCCAGATCTCCACCTCACCCCAGTCGAAGCGCCTGCTGTAAGAGGTCTCGCACTCAGGAGACTTGCCGAACTTCCAGTCCCAGGATGAATAAAGATTATAGATTTCCTGTACCTCAGCGTTTTCAAAGATAGCCGGGTTAAGCTCGGAAAAATCGCCGTAGGCTTCCACGAAGCTCTCCTTCAGGGCTGACCGCAGAGCGTCTGTGGTGATGTCCGGATTCAACGTCTTCAGGTTACATACCCGGGACTGTACAGACTTCACGCCCTTGGCCTTCATCTTCTCCTTGGACGGAGTCAGGTATCTGCCAAGCTGCGTCACATCCACATCCACCATCAGGGTTCCATGCTGAATATTGCAGTGGGAATTCTTGGAAAACGCATTTCCGGAAAACTTGAACCCATCCTCGGTAATGATGTCGTTCCGTCCGGAAAACTGCGTTTCAATGCCGAATTTCCGGCAGGCTGCCTGAATCACCTTCAGCTGCTTTTCCAGATCATAGCGCTCCGGGGATGCCAGAAACGTAAAATTCAGATTGCCCAGATCATGGTACACGGCTCCGCCTCCGGTAGTACGTCTGGCCAGAAAGCCTCCCTCCTCCTCCAGAAGCTGGGCTTTACACTCACGGATGGCGTTCTGGTTGCGGCCAATAACTACCGTATGATCATTCTGCCAGAGATAAAGCACCACGTCGCCGGGCTCGATTTTGTCTGCCAGATATTTCTCCACGGCCAGATTTCTCCAGGGGTTCCAGGTGTAGGTCTGTACAAAATAAT
>USDU01000090.1 GCA_900553635.1 uncultured Lachnospiraceae bacterium
TTTACACTGGGAGTTCCTTGCTTCTCTGATAAAATTTGGCTGTTTGCTTTCTAAAAGGTCAACCGCATCTGATTCCAGACCACATTGCCGTGTACGGATTCGGACACGCCCTCATTTACAAAACCGAATTTGGCGTAATAGGGAATCAGCCGATCCTTACAGGTCAGCACCAGACCTTTTCGGCCCTGCTCTCTGGCGTCCGCAATGGCCCGTTTGATGAGCTCGCCTGCGTAGCCCTTTTTTCGGTAAGCCGGAATGGTATTGACGCCGAAAATCATCTGCCAGTCTCCGCTTTCGTGGTGCATTTCGGCCTTTTCATACATTTCATCGGTCAGATCCGCCTCATCGGTCACGAAGCCGTCCACAAAAGCGATAAGCTTGTCGCCGTCAAACATGAGCCAGAAATGGCTTCCGTAATAGGCCAGACGTTTTGCGAATTCCTCCTTTGTAGCCGCTTCCGCAGGCGGGAAGCATTCAGCTTCTACCTGTGAGATAGCATCCAGATCCTCCTGTGTCGCGCTTCTTATCAGCATGTTTCTTCCTCTTTTCTCTCATCAATCGTCATCCCAGTCGTCATCGTCATCATCCCAGTCATCATCGTCGTCCCAGTCGTCATTATCGTCGTCATATTCCTCGTCTTCCCGTTCCACATCCGATTCCAGGATTGCTCCATCTGCCGCCTGAATGGTGTATTCATATTCTACCTTATCTTTTACAAATTCTACTTCGTAAACCAGAATTCCATCTTCCTTATCCAGCTTCGCCTTGGTAAAAGTAACCTGGGATACGGCTGCATGATTTAAAGCAATCTCCTTTGCTTTCGCCATGCCGATATCACCAGCCTGTTTTATTTCTGTTTTTACTTCCGTCTTCGGCTGCTGTGTCGGCTGTTTTTCATCTTCTTTTTTCTGACTTGTTTCTGTTTTTTTCTCTGGTTCCGCAGTTGTTACAGGCTTCGTCTCTTTCGATTTGCTGTAAACCTTCAGTTCCAGTTCCTTTTTTACCACGGCTCCATCCGATGCCTTAATCCGGTACTCATACTCTGTTCCGTTTGCGAAGAATTCCACTTCGTATACATATTGTCCCCGCTCATAATCAAATTCCACCTGCATATTCTGAGCGTCTGTCAAAAGGACACCCGCGTCTGCGCATGCGAATTTTTTCGCGTTTTCCTCTCCGATTCCGGAGCTCTGTGCCAAAACGCCCGACGCATATACGGTGCTGATTCCTCCTACAGATAAGATCGCTGCTGTACAGCCTGCTGCCAGCATCACTTTTTTCGGATTATCCAGGAAATGTCTCATTTTTTTCATATACGTTCTCTCCTTTTCTCTTTCTGATAGCTGTATCTTATCAGAGAAACATTAGAGGAACATTAGAGGATTAAAATGTGACGTAAAAAATGCTTCCTTTTCCAGACTCACTCTCGAGCGTAATCTCTCCGCCGTGATACCGCGCAATTTCCCGGGCCATGGAAAGTCCCAGTCCCATGCCGTCGCCGGTTCTGGAAGCGTCCGACTGATAAAAGCGCCGGAAGATTTTCTCCTGCTCTTCCTTTCGGACGCCAATGCCGTTGTCCTCCACCGAAAGAAGGATGCCGTTCTCCGTTTTCCGAAGCGTCACCTGGATCTGTCCGTTTTCCCGTCCATAGCGATACGCATTTCCGATTAGATTCGCAAGCATCCTGGACAATAACAGGGCATTTCCACAAAGAAAAATCTCTTTTTCAATCCGGCTGCTCAGCTGGATTCCTTTTTCCCGGATCAAAGCCATATCTTCGCAGACACCCGCTGCCAGTTCACTGAAGTTCAGTCTTTCTTTTCTGTATTTTCCCGAACCGTTTTCCATGCGGGCAAAGTCCAGCATCTGTTGAATGAGCTTGGACATCTTCCGGCCCTGTCTCTGAATCACCTGCAGATCCTGCCGATAGCCTTCTGATGTCTCTCCCTGTTTTTCCAGTGAGAGTTCGCATTGGGACAGAATCACACTCATGGGGGTTCTGAGCTCATGAGACACGTCGGAGGTAAACTGACGCTCCGCTTCAAAAGTGTTCTCCAATTTTTCAAACATGGCGTTAAAGCTGTCTGCCAGCTGGTGCAGTTCATCGCTTCCCGGTCCCAGCTCAATGCGCCGGGTCAAATCCCCGCTTTGTTCTATCTGAAGAGCTGTATCGGAAATCTGCCGGATGGGCCGCAGCATACGCCCGGCGATCAGGTATCCGCCCACCGATGCCACCAGCACCAGAAGTGGCAGAAAAATCAGAGATAGACGCATCACCGCAGACATCTGCACATCCCCTTGTTTTCCCGATACCACGCCCCGCAGCCACAGGCCTTCCACGCCCTCGGCCTCCAGTCGCCGATCAAACAGATAGTAAACAGTGCCCTTTTTCTTCACCGTGCGGATCAAGGAGTCTGTAAAAGAAAGAGCTCCTGTTTCTGCCGCGATGGGATTTTCCCCGTAAAGCATGGTTCCATCCGGCTGATAGAGCGCTGTGTAGACTTCATTTACTGCATCCAGAAAGTCGTCGTCCACTTCCAGATATCCGTCCCCGTAACGGATAAAATGATCCGATTCGTGAAGCAGATCAAATGCATCAATATTACTGTAATATTCGATTTCATCCACATTATGCTCTACCGTTTCTATGAGGCTGTCCCGGATCGTTTTTTGAAGAATCCGGTGATTGGCCGAAAAGATAATAAAAAAAGTAAACAACACCACCAGCAAGAGCGCCGCCGTAAACCAGCCGGTTATTTTCAGCCTTATGGATCCTTTCTTCATAAATCACCCCTCTTTCAGCACGTATCCCATACCCCGCACAGTATGAATCAGTTTCTTTTTTTGTCCGCCGTCGATCTTTTTCCGAAGATAACTGATATAGACGTCTACCACATTGGTGCCGCCTTCATAATCATAGTTCCAGATATGTTCTTCGATCTTTTCTCTGGAGAGTACGATGCCCTGATTATAAAACAGGTATTCCAGCAGCTGATATTCCTTTGCGGACAGCGGGATTTCCACGCCACCCCGTGTCACCTGACGGCTAGCCGTATCCATCTCCAGATCGGCCAGCGTCAGTCTGTGATCGGACTGACCATAGGAGCTTCTGGTCATAACACGAATCCGGGCAAGCAGTTCCTCAAAGGCAAAGGGCTTCACCAGATAATCGTTGGCTCCGCTGTCCAGCCCCTTCACCCGATCGGAAATGGAATCTTTTGCCGTCAGGAACAGCACCGGAGTTGCCTTTCCCTGATTTCGGAGACTGCGAAGCACCTCATAGCCATCGGCTTTTGGCATCATAATGTCCAGGATTACTGCGTCATATTCCGTATACGCTAAAACATGAATGGCCTCTGCTCCATCGTAACAGGTATCCACAGTATAGCCGCTTCTCGTCAGTTTTTCAACCAGAATCCGGTTCAGATCCCGTTCGTCTTCGGCTACCAATATACGCATACGTTTCCTCCTATCTGCCAAGCTGGCTTAAAATAGACGGATCCTTCAATTTAGAATCCTCCGCATGTACCACGCCGGAACCCAGATACACCGAGTAATCGGCCAGCTTGCCGTGAATCTTTGCATGGTTTCCGATAAAGGTCACATTGTAAATGGTTTCGAAGCCCACTTTTCCGGCCTCTGCCTAGGCGCTGATTTCCGCCTCGGTCAGATACGGAAGCATAGATTCGCCCGGCTTTTTTTCGTTGTATTTCTGAACCTCCAGAAGCACGATTTCCCGCAGAAAATCGGCTGCGGTTTCCAGCTTTGCGAAATCGGGAAGCTCCACCGGAAGCTTCGCCAGAGGCTTTTTCTTTCCCAAAGCTTTCTGCTGTACATAGATCTGCATGGCTTACTCCTCGAATTCATACCGCATGAACGCGCAGTTTTTGACGCCAAAGGCGGCGTATTCCTCATTGGTCATTTCATAGAAATAAGACTGCACCACCCGGGCAATGCCGTTATGGGCCACCAGGATATAAGTCTTATCCTTCTCAGCCTTCAGATCGTCCAGCAAGTTGTAAATCCGCTGGGCTACCTGGAGCATGGATTCGCCACCCTCGAAGCGGCTTAAAAACTGTTCCTTGGCCTTCCGGAAATCCGCGCCGTCCCGGGGCGTGGACTCCCATTTTCCAAAATTCTGCTCGATCAGCCGGGGTTCCATCCGGGCCGGGATTCCGGTCACCTCCGAGATGTGCCTGGCTGTCTCCGCTGCGCGGACAAGCGGCGAATGCAGAATTTCATCCGCCTGAATGCCTTCCTTCAGAATCTTCTTTCCGGTCTCGATGGCCTGCTGATGGCCCAGATCCGTCAACGCGATATCCGTGGCCCCGCAGATTTTATTTTCCACATTCCAAATGGTCTGTCCGTGACGGACAAAGTAGAGGGTGTGCATGGGTGATTCTCCTTTGTTTTGTATTGTTTTTTATTATAACCCGGCGATATTTCTTTTTCAATTGAAAATCAGGAAGACAGAGCCTGCCTTCCTGATCGATAAACTAATTTTTGTTTTTTGCTGGTTCGATGTTCGTAATCTCATTCATCGAATCGGTATTTGCGGTGTTTGCGTGTTCCGCTGTCACGCTATTATTTACCGTATCGCCATTCGGAAAATAGATCGTCGAGTCCACCAGCTTCGCGCCTTTTCCATCCATGCGGACCTTCAGCCACACTTCACGCAGAACGGACTCCTGGAAGCCTGCACCGTCCTTTGCAAAATGCCCCAAAAGCTGCATCCGCACAAAGAGCATATCGCCCAGGACGCTGACATCCTGATACTGCACTGAAGTAACCTCTGCGTCCGCATAATCGGTGTATTGGAAGCCATCCAGGTTGAACAGCTGTGTTTGATTCACGCTGTCTGTGTATCCAAATACGGCTCCGGCGTCCACCAGCACCTGATTCCAGCCCCGGCTGTTGGCTACGGAAATGGCGTCCAGATCCGTCTGGGTATAGGCGGGTTCGATAGAGCTTAAGTAATCCGGTTCGACGGCTGCCAGCAGATCTCCTGTCTCTTCATTTGCCCCCAGCAAGGTCATATCCAGTGCCGTCCGGGTCTCGTTCTGAAATTCCAGATCCGTCTGGTAGATGCCGTAGGGAACGTCTTCCCCGTCCGGACTGTTAAAATATTTCTGATAATATACGGTATCATTCAACACTACAAAGGTGGGCGCGTCGGTCAGATAAGCCTCCGTTGTCTCCCCGGTTTTCCGATTGTAGGAGTAAAAGTTGCCGTAGAAATATCCGGCGCTGCCCTCGTAATGACCAGCCGCTGTGAGGACCACATTTTCATCCACATACAGGCTTGTAATGGGATTCTGATTGCCCGGGTTAAGAAGCGCCGTATCGCCGGAAGCGGTATTGTATTCCCAGACACTGTGATCGCCAGGATCGTAGTAAAGACTGCTGCCGTCCGCGGTGCTGCCCAGAAGTTCTCCCTCCGCAACCATTTCCATATTTGCAGCGGTAAAGGGCTGCCGCCAGATGCGGGAGACGCCGCCTGTCTCGTTCCAGGAATCGTAATACAGATACGCGCCGTCGGAATAGAGTTTTGTTCTATCCATGGTATAGAGCTCGCCGTCTACCGCGATGAGCTCACTGCCATTGCCGAGAATCGTATGATCTGCTGTCGTTTCGCTACCTGTTTTTCCTGTTTCCGCAGAGGTTCCAGATTCCGTATCGGATTCTGTCGTTGGTGTCGTCGGTCGTAAAAGCAGACCGAGGGCTGCCGCCACCAGAATGATAACTCCGATCAGAGTGATTCCAACGGTTTTTTTCCGATAATGCAACACGTTTTGAATCCGGCTTTTCAGGGAAGGTTCCCCGAAGGTCAGGGAGCTGACCGCATATCCATTCTGCTTCGCAGCGTACTTTAAAAGACTGGCAGCGTAATCCTTCCGAATATCCCGGGCACTGTTCTGGAGCACTGCCTCGTCGCAGGATATCTCCATATCCCGGCAGAAAAGCACATAGGCCAGCCAGACGCAGGGATTGAACCAGTGAAGCTCCGGATCAGTAAAAACAGAAGCTTCCAAAGGGTATCCAGGCGCTTTCTGTGATAGTCCTCATGGGCCAGAATGTAATGCTTTTCCGTCTCCTCCAGGTTCGCAGGAAGACAGATAACTGGCCTCAGGACACCCCATACGAAAGGAGCCGGGAGCTTTTCGTATTCCCGGATTCGCTGTTTCGGAGCGCTTCTGACACATCGGTTTTTGCTTAAAAGTGCCTTTAATTTTATGGTAGAAACAGTCTGCTGGATTAGCAGTAATACGATTCCGGACAGCCATACTATGCGGAACATCAGACTCCAATTCCAGGTGCTCTTGCTTTGACCGGAAATCCCTGTCTCGGTGCCTGTCAGATTGTTTTGCTGTGTTTCCTGAAGTTCTTCCGGGAACTGTGCTTCCATTCCGGATTTCAGCCCTGTACCGGACAGCTGATGGATCGTACCGGACAGCTCATTGCTTCGATTCTCCAGATTCTGAGCGGTGGTTTCCACCCTGGAAGGAATCAGACTGAAAGGACTTTGCAGCCCTGTCGGCACACAAAAATTCAGGAACACCAGCAGCCAGAGCCCGTAGGCCAGTTTTCTGGAACAATGCAGCACCTTCAGCATCAGGAACCGCAGAAGAACCACCAACAGCACGGTATAACTGCCAATCAGACTCAGATGTAAAACCGCGCCAAATACCTTTTCCATCCTCAATCCTCCCCGTACTCTTCAATCAGTTCTGCCAATTCGTCAATTTCTTTCTTACTCAGCTTTTTCCGCTTCAAAAAGGCCGCTACAAAATTCGGCAGAGACCCCTCATAATTCTCCTCCAGGTATCGTTCGCCCTTCCGTCTGGCGTATTCCTCCTGACTCATCCGGGATGTGACCACTGACTGCTCATTCTGGAAAATGCCATTTTCACAGATCTTCCGAAGCACCGTATAGGTGGTCGACTTCTTCCAGTTCAAATGCTCCGCTGCCAGCCGCACCAGTTCCCCGCTCCGCAGCGGCTCATGCTCCCAGATAAGCTGCGCCAGCTCCTGCTCGGCCTCGGTCATGATATAGATCAGGTCTTCCATGGGACGCCTCCTTTCTGTAAATGAGAAATGGTTTAAAAAGTATAAACCTTTGATTTTAGTCTATACTTTTTAAACCATTTTGTCAACTGAAATCTGATATGTATTTTAATTTCCAAAACCATTCAGTAACATCTTTATTTTTCCATATCCTTCGGATATGCACGTTCCGCTTTGAATGCTATTCGGCAGGGTATCCTATCTGTCATACTTTATCTCCCGGCTTCGGATGATCCGGATTGTACAGGTGGGAATAGGTGTTAAACCGGACGAACAGGTAAATGCAGATAAGCGCAATCAAAACGCACACCATCAGTTCACCCAGAAAATCTGCCACCAGCATGGTTTTCAGAGAGAAAGTACTGATCGCGGCTTTGATAAGATATAGAATGATGCAGGCTGCGATGGCCAGAAGCAGGTAAGTTTTCTTATTCGTTACAATAATCCAACTTTCTTTTTTCTTCATAAATATCCCCTCCATCCATAAAACATTTTGAAGCTTAAAAATCTGTTATTTAGAGAACAAAATATCTCACAATAAGAGCGACAATTCCAAGTACTACAACCGTATCCATCAGCCAATTCCGCTTATCTTTACAAAACAGGATCCCTGCAAGGCCGAAAACCGTCATGCAGGTACCGATTCCGGCGTCAATCCAGACGCCTTTGGAGATGGATAAAAGCGTCCACAGCGCAGACATGAAAGTATAAAGAATCGTGATAAAATTTCCGGTTCTGATTTCGTCTTTCAGCATAAGCAAATTTCTCCTTTATTTCATTTGGTTAAAATATTCCAGATAATCTGGATCAGATTCAGCACGATATAGAGCTCCAGACACGGATAGTATTTTTAATTACAACGAAACCAGTCGCTTCGCCCTCTCATACTCATTTTTCTGTACATAAATTTTATATTCGTAAGTACAGCTCTGGTCGACGCCAAAGCTTCCGGTTTTTCGGGCTTCTCCACCTAAAGGGCCTGAACCCTGAAGATTTCTTGTGTGGATTCGATAATCAATTCCATGAAGGGAAAGCGTCTCCCGAACCTCTGCCTGACGGTTCATGTCAAGGGTGAGCAGCAGCTCTTTTTGAGTCAGTATATTCCACATAGGCTCTTTCTCTCCGTCAAATTAGATATTTCCTTGGATAACTTTTACCATTTACATATGATTTTCCAAAATAAGCCGAACCACATTCGTCACAATATAGATGCCAAAACAGGTCAGACTCTTTTTATAGCTTTTTGTTTTTCTTCCCTTGAAATAAAACACAACGCCTAATACAAAAAATACGCACACTGCAACGACTAATATTCTGTAAAGAAAAACTGTAAATTCCATCTTACTTTCCTCCCGATAATTAGACAACTCCTTGTCATCCATATCTTATTTTACCCACTGTATTTGTAATTTCATGATACTTGACCCATCTGAAATTGTCAATTATATTTCGCTTTTCATAATTGTTTTCTGTACATTCCACCATTTTTGTGCCGCTTTCATTAAGCAGCTTCCACAATTCAAGGCGGATTTCTATTCTTATCCTTGCTTTTCCAACCGGATAAGCCTATACTGACATAGGTATCTGTTTTACAAAAGAGAGGGGCTTTATCATGTCTGAAACCATAGAGAAAAAATCCTCCGGGCAGCACGGGATGCTGATGACCGAAGGCAGTATTCTTAAAAATATATTCTTATTTTCCATTCCGCTGATTCTGGGTAATCTGCTACAGCAAACTTACAATGCGGTGGACTCGATTATCGTGGGAAACTGTGTGGGAAGCAATGCGCTGGCCTCGGTTGGCGCGGGAGCGTCGCTGATCTATCTTTTGATTGCGTTCAGCCAGGGAGCCTCTGTGGGCGCGGGCATTATCATTTCTCAATATCTTGGGGCGCGGGATTCGGAGCATGTGCGGACTGCCGTTCATACAGCTGTCACAGTGGCCCTGATCCTAGGAGCGCTTCTGACCATCGGCGGGCTTCGATTCACCAGACCGCTTCTGATCTGGATGAATACGCCGGAGGAGGTGCTGGAGGACGCCGTGCTTTATCTGCGGATTTATTCCGGCGGCATGGTTTTTAATGTTCTTTACAATATGATGGCCGGTATTCTGAACGCCGCCGGCAATTCCAGGCGTTCGCTCCTCTATCTGG
>USDU01000091.1 GCA_900553635.1 uncultured Lachnospiraceae bacterium
AACCGGGAGGAAAACTGAATGGCCCCGGCTACGCGGTTAATGAGCCCAATCCGCTGCAGCCGCTCCCAGGGAAAATAAATGGTAGAGGCGTAGACGGACAGCCAGCCAAATACCATGCACCAGGTACCAAGCTTTCTCTGAAAAGCCGGAAGCCGGTTTTTCCTGCGGAAGCAGAGGGCAAGGAACAGCAGGCTTCCCATTAGCAGGAGAAGACCTATGGAATAAGGCATTTCCCCGGCAACGGAGCCCCGACCGAGAGCGTCGCCTGCGGGATTTAAGAGACCGACGTCAAAGAGCTGGATGCCGTACAGGGAATAACCGGCCAGATTGCGGGTGTCGTCAAGCAATACCAGCTGATACCGCATCAAATCGAGGAAGGGCAGAATTGACCACAGGTTCAGAAGCACCGTGACGCCGCCCGCGAGTACGATATGAAGCAGCCGCTTCCGGTCTTTCAGACGGGGCAGGCAAAGCAGAGCGAACAGTACCGCAAAGCCCAGAGCCAGCTCGGTGGAAATCATGTGGGACTGAAAAAGTGCGGTGAAAGCCAGCACAGCAGTCAGCCATTTCTTATAATTTCCATAGAAAAGCTGGTACATGCCGAGCATCAGCAATGGCAGGAAAACGGTCGCCAGAACCTCACCCACAGCAGAGCGGGTGTAGAGATTGATGAGCCGGTAAGCCGACAGGGTGTAGAAAAACGCGGCGGTCATGCCAAGCTTTCGGGAACGGCACAGGCGGGAAAAAGCGTAATATGCCACGCCTGCTGTAGCCAGGTTTACACAGAACAGAAGCAGCCGATAGCAGCCGATGGGGGACATGCCGAGCCGAATCAGCAGCGCGAAGGGATACAGGAAAAATTCTGAATAAAAAGTCGGATTCATATAACCGAAGCCCCGGAACAGTCCGGAATGGATGCGCACCGGAAGCTGGGTAAACAGATCCTGAGCCAGATAAAAGAGACGGCTGTAGTGGAAGAACATGTCATGGCCGTTTAAAAGCCAGGGCAGAGTCAGCGGCATGGAAGACCAGACAGACGCAAAAGCCAGCGTAATCAGGATCTCCGGCCGGATGCTCCGACGGGTTCGGTACAGCAGAAGCAGGCAGGAGGCCAGCAGTATAAGCGCAGCCAGAATCAGCGGATCCCGGTAGATGCCCCGCTCTGAGAGCAGATAGATGCCCCGGAAGGTAAGGGGATTTTCTGCCAGCACGCGGAACTGTACGCAGGTCAGGGAGTCGTCCAGGGTAAAGGACAGGGTCACTTCTTCCTGTCCGGGCTCTACAGGAGCCTCATTCAGCACGCGTCCGGAGGTATTGTCAGAATTCAGATACAGGGGATCGTATACCTGTACAGTGCTGCCGTCCGCATCGGCTGTGACGGCAAAGGTCAGATGATAAGTACCCTTTTTTAAATAATGGCCGTCGCTGGTGAGTGGGACGGAACCGGCGCCCCCGGGAATAGTCAGCGTCTCATTTTCCACAGTGACGATACCGATGGCGTCTTCCGGATAGTTCATTTCCTCACAGGTGAAATTGCGCTCCACATAATCGGTGAACGGAGCAGCCAGAATCATAACAAGCAGAACCAGCGTAAAGAAAAGCTGGCCCCGGAATTTCAGCAGCTGTTTCATAAAAATCTCCTTTTTAATTAAGAAGTCAGATCTTGTTTTTTTCAGTATAACACAGAAAAAGGAGAAAATCCATTAGATAAAGTTATAAATTAATTTAAATATATTAATTATACTTATGGAAAGTTTTGTGCTAAGATGGAGACAGGAATTGTTACAAGATGGATAATGTGGTATAATTACGCGAAAGTGTATGATACCGTGCTGAAATACTACCATTATTAGGAGGTCGGTTATGAGCAAAGTAAGAAGAATTTATGTGGAGAAAAAGGACGCTTTTGCCGTAAAGGCGGAGGAGCTTCAGGAGGAGATCCAGAGCTTCCTGGGAATTGAGGATGTAAAGGGCGTGCGGGTGCTGATCCGTTACGATGTGGAGAACATCTCTGACGAGGTATTCGAGCGTGCCTGCCGGACGGTATTTTCCGAGCCGCCTGTGGATATGTTATATGAAGAGACCTTTGAAATCGCACCGGACGCGAGAGTATTCAGCGTGGAGTACCTACCGGGACAGTTCGACCAGAGAGCGGATTCCGCTGTGCAGTGCGTCCGTTTCCTGAAAGAGGACGAACAGCCGGTGATCCGCACCGCCACCACCTACGTCATCGAGGGCGGCATTTCCGATGAAGAACTGGCTTCTATTAAGAGCTACTGCATCAATCCGGTAGATTCCCGGGAGGCAGCCGTGGAGAAGCCGGAGACCCTGGTGACCGTATTTGACGAGCCGGCGGACGTGAAGATTTTCGACGGCTTCTGCGATATGGACGAGACCGCTTTAAAAGAGCTTTACAGCTCCCTGAACCTGGCCATGACCTTCCGTGATTTCCAGCACATTCAGAACTATTTCAGAGGCGAGGAACACAGAAATCCGTCCATGACCGAGATCCGCGTGCTGGATACATACTGGTCCGACCACTGCCGTCATACCACCTTCTCCACGGAGCTGACCGACGTAAGCTTCGAAGAGGGTTACTATAAGAAGCCCATCGAGGACACCTATCAGCAGTACCTGGCTGACCGTGCCGAGATTTTCAAAGGAAGAAAGGACAAGTTTGTCTGCCTGATGGATCTGGCGCTGATGGCCATGCGGAAGCTGAAGGCCGAGGGTAAGCTTCAGGATCAGGAGGAATCCGATGAGATCAACGCCTGCTCCATCGTGGTACCCGTGGAAATCGACGGCGAAACGGAGGAGTGGCTGGTAAACTTTAAAAACGAGACTCACAACCATCCGACTGAGATCGAGCCCTTTGGCGGCGCAGCCACCTGTCTGGGCGGCGCGATCCGCGACCCGCTGTCAGGCCGTACCTATGTATATCAGGCCATGCGTGTAACCGGCGCGGCTGACCCCACCGTATCCGTAAAAGAGACCCTGAAGGGCAAGCTGCCCCAGAAGAAGCTGGTGCGCGGCGCAGCCCACGGCTACAGCTCCTACGGCAATCAGATTGGTCTGGCTACCGGTTATGTAAAAGAGATTTATCATCCGAACTACGTGGCGAAGCGTATGGAGATCGGCGCGGTCATGGGCGCGGCTCCCAGAAAGGATGTCATCCGTGAGACATCGGATCCGGGCGATCTGATCATTTTGCTGGGCGGCGAGACCGGACGCGACGGCTGCGGCGGCGCTACCGGTTCCTCCAAGGTACACACTGAGAAGTCCATTGAGACCTGCGGCGCAGAGGTGCAGAAAGGTAATGCTCCCACCGAGCGGAAGATTCAGAGACTGTTCCGCCGTCCGGAGGTAACCCGTCTGATTAAGAAGTGCAACGACTTCGGCGCAGGCGGCGTATCCGTAGCCATCGGCGAGCTGGCAGACGGCCTGAAGGTAAACCTCGACCTGGTTCCGAAGAAATACGCGGGACTGGACGGTACGGAGATCGCTATCTCCGAGTCCCAGGAGCGTATGGCTGTTGTAGTAGATAAAAAGGACGAGGCAGAGTTCCTGAAATATGCTGCAGAGGAGAACCTGGAGGCTACCACCGTAGCTGTGGTAACCGAGGATCCGAGACTGGTGCTTTCCTGGAGAGGAAAGGAGATCGTGAATATCTCCAGAGCATTCCTGGATACCAACGGCGCTCACCAGGAGACCACCGTAGCGGTAGACCTGCCCACCGAGCAGGATAAATACTTTGTAAGAAATGAGGTAGGGGACGTCCGGGCAAAATGGCTGGATACCTTGAAAGACTTAAATGTATGCTCCCAGAAGGGCCTGGTGGAGATGTTCGACAGTTCCATCGGCGCAGGCAGCGTCCTGATGCCCTACGGCGGCAAATATCAGCTGACCGAGACCCAGGCCATGGTGGCGAAGCTTCCGGTGCTGAAGGGCAAGACAGACGTGGTTACCATGATGAGCTACGGCTTCGATCCGTATCTGTCCAGCTGGAGCCCCTACCACGGAGCTGTTTACGCAGTCATTGAGTCCGTGGCAAGAATCGTGGCAGCAGGCGGCGATTACAGCAGGATCCGTTTCACCTTCCAGGAGTACTTCCGCAGAATGACCGAGGATCCCCACCGTTGGAGCCAGCCCTTCGCAGCGCTTCTCGGCGCTTACAGCGCGCAGCTGGGCTTCGGTCTGCCCTCCATCGGAGGAAAGGACAGTATGTCCGGTACGTTTAACGAGATCGACGTACCGCCTACACTGGTATCCTTCGCGGTGGACGTGGCCAGCGACAAGACCATCATCACGCCGGAGCTGAAGAAAGCCGGTAATAAGCTGGTTCTGGTGCAGATTCACAGAGACGCTTACGATCTGCCGGATTACGGGGAGATTAAGGATCTGTATGGCAAGTTCTTCGAGGATGTAAAGGCAGGCCGCATTCTGTCCGCCTACGCTCTGGACGGCTCCGGCCTGGCAGCCGCGGTCAGCAAGATGTCCTTCGGCAATCGCTTAGGCGTAAAGATCGAGGCCAATGTAGATAAGAGAGACCTGTTTACCGCAGGCTTCGGCGACATCGTAGCCGAGGTTCCGGCTGACAAGGTGGCTGAGCTTGGCGTAACTTATACGGTAGTTGGCGAAGTAACCGAGAGTGGCTTCGCTTACGGCGATATGAAGATTGACACCGAGGAAGCGCTGAAGACCTGGGAGGAGCCTCTGGAGAAGGTATTCCCCACCACCGCAGTGGCAGGAGCCGAGAAGGTGGAAAGCCCGCTTTACAAGGCGGACAGCGTCTATGTATGCAAGCATAAGGTAGCGCGTCCCACCGTATTTATCCCGGTATTCCCGGGTACAAACTGTGAGTATGACAGCGCCAAAGCCTTTGAGCGAGCAGGCGCGGACGTGATTACCAAGGTATTCCGCAACCTGACTGCAGAGGATATCCGCGAGTCCGTAGAGGAATTTGAGAAGGCCATCAATCAGGCACAGATTATCATGTTCCCCGGCGGCTTTTCCGCAGGCGACGAACCGGACGGTTCCGCGAAGTTCTTCGCGACGGCCTTCCAGAACGCCCGCATGAAGGAAGCAGTGATGAAGCTCTTAAATGAGCGCGACGGACTGGCACTTGGTATCTGCAACGGCTTCCAGGCACTGATTAAGCTGGGATTGGTACCCTACGGCGAGATCGTGGGACAGAAAGAGGATTCCCCGACCCTGACCTTCAATACCATTAACCGTCACGTCTCCAAGATGGTTTACACCAAGGTAATGACCAACAAGTCACCGTGGCTTGCGGGCGCAGAGCTGGGCAAGACTTATGTAAACCCGGCTTCCCATGGAGAGGGACGTTTTGTGGCGAGCAAGGAGTGGATTGACAAGCTTTTCGCGAACGGTCAGGTAGCGACCCAGTATGTCAATCCGGATGGCGAAGCCAGCATGGACGAGTATTGGAATGTAAACGGTTCCTACGCAAGCATTGAGGGAATCACAAGCCCGGACGGACGTATCCTTGGCAAGATGGCGCACTCCGAGCGCCGCGGCGACTCCGTTGCCATCAATATTTACGGAGAGCAGGACATGAAGATCTTCGAGTCCGGCGTAGCATATTTTAAGTAAGACAAAGGAATGTTTATGGACACAAAAAAGTTTGAATTTTTTTGCAGTCGTGTAGCAGCAGGGGTAGGAATCCTAATCTTGGGATTCCTGTCCCTGTATAGTATTTTTTACACAAGAAAATTTCCAACCAATCATGACGAGATGCCGGTGCAGACCTGGGGCTCGCCGGTAAGTCTGGTGATTCTGGTGGTATTACTGATCGCGGCTGTAGGGTATCTCGGACACTGGATTTTAAAAAATGAGAAGCACCGGGAACGGAACATCCGCCTGTTGCTTGCCTTTACCTGTATCTATGCGGCAGTCTACGGAATCGTCTGGGCCTTTGCCTGCAAATACCACATGATGTGGGATCCGCAGCTGGTATCCTTCTGGGGCGATCAGCTGGCCCACGGCATGAATGACGTCAGCGCCAGCGATATTGATTATCTGAGCTCCTATCCCCACCAGATGGGACTGATTGCGCTGCTGGAGCTGGTCTACCGGATCTGCGGTCCCGAGAACTATCACGCCTTTCAGGTGCTGAACGGGCTGGGCGCCGGAGCCATCGTATATCTGGGCTGCAAAATCATAAGAATGACCACGAAGCGTCAGGAGCCGGCAGTCTATTTTCTGCTCCTGATGTTGTGCTGTCATCCTTTATATATTTATGTGTGTTTTGTCTACGGAGAGGTGCTGTCTGTGTGCCTTTCTTTTCTTGCTGTTTACGCGCTTTTATTATATCTGGAGCGTTGGCAGATCCGCTACGGCGTGCTGCTGGGCGCGGCGCTGACCCTGGCCTGCCTGGTACGGAGCAACTGCTATATCGTCATTGCGGCCATCGCCTGCGTCCTTCTGGTAAAAATAATTTCCGACAAAAAGCTGCGTCACGGTCTGGTGCTGCTTCTGTGCCTTGCCATGTTTTTCGTGAGCCATACGGCTCTTGATAAGTTCTATGAGCAGCGGCTGGGCTTTTCATTGGAAAATGGTATGCCGACGGTGCTCTGGGTGGCCATGGGCCTGCAGGAGGGCGGAAGCGACGGCATTGAGCGGGAGGCCGGCTGGTACAATGGCTTTGCCTACGACGTCTTTGTGGACGAGTGCGGAAGAGATCAGGAGCAGTCGAAGCAGATTGGTATGGAAGCTGTGATGGAATCTCTGACGAATTTTAAAGAGCATCCGGCCTATGCCGCGGACTTCTTCTGGCGCAAGATCGGAAGTCAGTGGGTAGAGCCCACCTATTCTTGTCTGCAGGAGACCAACCGTAGAATCGAGGAGCGGAGCACCTTTATAGATCGGCTTTACAAGGGCGATCTCTGGCCGGGCTTTGTGCGCTTTATGGACGTATATCAGTCCGTGATTTATTTCGGAGCCTTTCTGTTCCTGCTTCTGATAATTCGAAAAAAGATTCCGGTGGAGCAGCTGTCTCTGCTGATTGTAGTTATCGGCGGTTTTCTCTTTTACGTTGTCTGGGAGGCAAAATCCAGGTATGTGTTGCCTTATTTCATTATGCTAATCCCCTCCGCTGCCTGCGGTTGGGATCTGTTCCTGCAGAAATTAGGAAGGCTATGGGAAAAATGCGGAGTCGGCAGACGGGTACGTGCCTTTGCGGCTAAGCTTCAGACAGAAAAGACTGAACAGCTCTGCAGCCGCGTCATCTTACTCCTGGCCGGACTGCCCACAGCTTTTCTGTTTCTGTACAGCCTGATTTTCACCACCATTTATGAGAGCAACGATCTGGAGGTACCGTCCCAGACGGTGGATCCGGTGCCGCTTATCCTCCTGTTTGTGGCGGCTTCGCTGGCAGCTCTTTGGATGGCGGGCCGGTGGATTCTGAAAAAGGAAGCAAACCGGAAGCGGAATCTCCACATCCTGCTGGGCGTGGTGCTGGCCCACTGCGCGGTGTTTTGCATCGCCTGGAATCTGTTGGCTCAGAGTGCGCTGCGGGCAGATCCCCTGTACATTCACGCCATCGGCGGCGGCTTTGCTTTAAGCGATCTGAACGAGAGCGCCATGGATTATCTCTACACCTATCCCCATCAGGCCGGACAGGCCCTTCTGGTGGAAATCGTGTACCGCATCTTTGGTTATGAGAATTTCTTCGCGTTCCGGATGGTGAATACGTTGGGCGTATTGGTATTTGTGGTCAGCGGTTTCGCGATTACGGGAGAACTGTTCCGGAAGGACCGGGCGCAGGTGAACTTCCTGCTGCTGGCGGCTGGCTGTGTTCCGCTTTTTGTGTATACAAACGTAATTTACGGAGAAGTTCTGGCAATTGCAGCAGTTTCCTTCGGCCTCTGGATGTTCCTGCGGTGGCTGCGGGAGGAAAAGCTGCGGGATCTGATTTTAATGATTCTGGCGCTTGTTTTCGCCGTTTATATGAAAAATAACGCGCTGATCGCGGCGGTAGCTATCATTCTTACGGCGCTGATAAAAGCCGTTGCGGAGCACCGGAAGAAGCTGGCCGTCTGGATGATTCCGTTCCTGGCCGCGCTATTGCTTTCGCAGCCGGCCATGACAAAGCTCTATGAGCACCGGAGCGGCTGGCCCCTCGACCGGGGCATGCCGAAGACGCTCTGGGTAGCCATGGGACTCCAGGGTGAGGGCATGACCGCGGGCTGGTGGAACGAGTACCCGGATAAGGTCTATAAGGAACAGGCAGGTTACAACCCGGAGGAGGCCGACGCCATTGCGAAGGAAGCCATCGCATTTTCCGTGAAGGGGTTTGCGGAGCATCCGAAGGCGGCAGTATCCTTCTTTGGCCATAAATTCGTGAGCCAGTGGAACGACGCCGGCTACGGCTGTGAAGTGAGCGCCGGAAGCCAGGATACTCCGCGGCTGGAATTCTGGATGAACGGTTATCAGTCGCTGATTTTCCTGGGAGCCTGTGCCTTTGCGGTACTGGCATGGAAACGAAGATACCGGATCGAAGCGTGTCTGCCGGTGTTGATCCTGCTGGGCGGTTATCTGTTCCATCTGGCCTGGGAGGTCAAGGGACGATATGGTCTGTTCTATTTTGTGCTGCTGCTTCCGGCGGCTGCAGAAGGACTGGCCGGACTTACGGAAAAAGCGTTGAAGAAGGAAAAAGCGGGGGAAAACGTTCATGAAGCATGAAAAAAAGTGGACGCTGGAGAGTCTGTCCTGTAAGGCTGTCTGGTTTTTGAGCACTCTGATTTTTCTGGTTTTGATGGTTACGAGTCTGATTTTTACCCGGTACTTTGTCGCGGATTATTCCATAGAGAAGCCTTATGTGAAAATAGCCTGGTTTCCGCTGATCCTTCTGGGGGCGGCGCTGTTGGGCCGGGTGATTTATCGGATTGCCTGCTGCATTTCAGAAGACGCGGTACG
>USDU01000092.1 GCA_900553635.1 uncultured Lachnospiraceae bacterium
AAATCCTGATTTCTTTGTAACGCTCAATGGGATCAACTGTGCGATGTCCAACGCAGCTTTACAAAAGGCGCTGGAAGGTGTAGACGGATATGAACTGAATTCCGCAGGAAATATCGTCAAAAATCCATTTATCTCCGTAAAGCTTGCTTACGTGCTCAATGTTTAAAATGTTCATACTACTTCTGTCTTTTCTCCTTACAAACTCATGCGCGCTATTCCTGCCGTCCGGTACTCCAAAAGCTTCTCCTTTAGCCCCTGATGCTCCTCCAGCTTCAGCTCCGGGTCTAATTTTTCGATCTTCGCGGCCTCCTCACTGGCAGCCTGCAGGATCAACGCGTCTGTAAAAATATCTCCAATCTTAAACTCCAGAATTCCACTCTGGCGGATTCCGAACAGGTCGCCCGGTCCCCGAAGCTTCAGGTCTTCTGAAGCAATATAAAAGCCATCATTGGATTTGTTCAGAATCTCCAGTCGCTTTTTGGTATCCTTACTGTCGGATCCGCTAACGAAAATGCAGTAGGACTGGTGCTTTCCGCGTCCTACACGCCCCCTTAGCTGATGAAGCTGAGCAAGGCCGAAGCGCTCGGCGTTCTCCACCATCATAACCGTGGCGTTTGGCACATTAACTCCCACCTCGATAACGGTCGTGGAGACAAGCACCTGGATTTCGCCTGCCGCGAAGCGCTCCATAATGTCATTCTTCTCGACGGCTTTCATTTTCCCGTGCAGATATTCAATAGCAATGCCGGAAGCCAGCTCCTTTTGCAGCTTTTCCGTATAATCTACCACATTTTCAATCTCGATCTCCGGATTTTCCTCCACCATAGGGCAGATAATATACACCTGCCGTCCGGCTGCCACTTCCCGCTCGATAAAGCGGTAGGCCTTGGGCCGGTAACTCTCATCTACCACGCAGTTTTTGATGGGTAGACGGTTGGCCGGTAGCTCGTCGATGACGGAGATATCCAGATCCCCGTAAATGATAATAGCCAGAGTCCGGGGGATCGGCGTGGCGCTCATGACCAACACATGGGGATGAAGTCCCTTACTCGCCAGTGTCTCCCTCTGGCGAACACCAAACCGGTGCTGCTCATCTGTCACCACCAGTCCCAGACGGGCAAAGTTTACCTTCTCCTGAATCAGCGCATGGGTTCCGATAATAATCCGCGTCTCACCGCTCTCAATGCGCGCATAAGCCTCCCGTTTCTCCTTGGCCGTCATGGATCCGGTCAGCAGCTCCACGCATACGTCCATGGAAAGCCCGGAAATCAGCTCCCGGATACTCTCCGCATGCTGTCTTGCCAGCACCTCGGTGGGCGCCATCAGCGCCCCCTGATAGCCGCTCTCCACCGCGGAAAGCAATGCCAGCAGCGCAATGACCGTCTTACCGGATCCCACGTCTCCCTGCACCAGCCGGTTCATGACCGTTTCTCCCTTAAGATCCGCCTGAATCTCATTCCAGACCCGCTTCTGGGCTCCGGTGAGCTCGTAGGGCAGTGATGAAAGCAACTGCTCCACAGACGCTCCCGGATGAATCACGCACTCATTGACCGTGTCTTCGGTCTGCTCTTTCATCTGCCGCAGGGCTAAAATAAACAGGAAAAACTCATCAAAGACCAGCCGCTTTCTGGCCAACAGCAGATCCTCCCGCTTCACCGGAAAATGGATGGCCCGCAGGGAAAAGTTATATTCCGCTAACTGCTGTTCGTTCCGGATACGCTCCGGAAGATATTCTGTGTCCAGATCCAGTTGCTCAAAAGCCTGGCGCACCGCCTTGGTCACAGTCTTATTGGACAGGCCGCCGGTCAGTCCATAGATGGGCTGCATAGTGTCCAGCAGCTTCTCATAGTCCTCCGGCGCGTAAATCTCCGGCTGATCCATGGTGGTTCGACCCTTTTTCTTCTGCACCCGTCCCCGGAAGATATAGATGCAGCCGGGCAACAGGCTGTTTCGCAGAAAGGGCATATTAAACCAGGAAAGCTGCAGGTGCAGGCCATTTTCCTCTAAGGACACGGTGGTAATATGATACCTGCCCACTCGCCTGCCATCCGGGATCCGGTGGATAAAGCCGGTCACGGCCTG
The DNA here is from genome assembly GCA_900553635.1 of uncultured Lachnospiraceae bacterium. Next base: position 2,083 of record USDU01000092.1, read on the forward strand.
TATCTTATCGGCCTCCAGAGCACCGATTGACACCGGTCTTTCATATACATCATACGTCCTCGGATAATAAGACAAGAGCTCTCCCACCGTGTCTACCCCGACACGGTGAAAGAGCGCAGCCGTCTTTTCTCCAATGCCTTTTAAGGCTGTAATTGGGGAAGCTGTATTCATTTTCTACTCCACAGAAACTACATAATAGTAAATCGGCTGTCCGCCAAAATGAACCTCGATATCGCAGTCCGGATACAGATCGCTTAAATCCTCGCCCAGCTTGTCCGCATCCTCCTTCTTCACGTCCTCGCCATAGTAAATGCTGATAAGCTCGGAATCCTCGTCGATGAGCTCCTTGAACATATCCAGCGTAGTCTGCTCCACATCCTCGCCCACAGCCAGGATCGCGTGGTCGCCGATGCCCATGATATTGCCCTCTTTGATCTCTTTGTCATCGATGTGAGTATCACGCACCGCGTAAGTCACCTGACCGGTCTTCACATTGGCCAGCTCCTCGGTCATGCGGGTCTCGTTCTCCTCTGCACTGGAATCCGGCATGAAATTGATCATGGCCGTAATTCCCTGGGGAACCGTTTTGGTGGGGATAACAATAATATCCTTATCCTCACAAAGCGCCTTTGCCTGATTTGCTGCCAGGATGATGTTCTTATTGTTCGGCAGAATGAAGATATGATCCGCGTTTACCTTTTCAATGGCATTGAGCATATCCTCGGTGCTGGGGTTCATGGTCTGACCGCCCTCGATCAGGTAATCCACGCCGAGACCCTTGAAGATCTCACCAATGCCCTCGCCGATGGATACGGAGATAAAGCCCATCTCCTTTCTCGGCTCTTCTGCCTTCTGCTGAGCCGCAATCTTGGAAGCATCCTTGATGAGCTTCTCCTCATGCTCCTCACGCATATTGTCGATCTTCAGCCGGGACAGGGAACCGTAGGTCAGCGCCTTCTCGATGGCCTGGCCAGGATGATTCGTATGTACGTGAATCTTTACGATATCATCGTCAGCCACGCACACGATGGAATCACCGATGGACTCCAGAAAGCCCTTGAACTCCGTCTCATCCTTATGATCAAACTTCTGATTTAATACAATAATAAACTCGGTGCAGTAACCGAACTTAATCTCAGCCTCTGTCTCCGCGCTGATCTTCACCGGCGCGGATTTGCTCGGAGCCTCGAAGGTGTAGTCCACTTCTTTGCCCAGATAAGCGTCGTAAGCGCCCTTCAGGACCTCCACCAGGCCCTGTCCACCGGAATCTACCACGCCTGCCTCTTTCAGAACCGGCAGGAGATCCGGGGTGGTCGCCAACACGCGCTCTGCCTCTTCAATCACACCTGCAAAGAAAACATCCAGATCCTCTTCCTCCAGAGCCAGCTCTGCCGCCTTATCAGCCGCGCCTCTGGCCACCGTCAGAATCGTTCCCTCCTTCGGCTTCATAACCGCCTTGTAGGCCGTCTCTACTGCTTTCTGGAATGCATTGGAAATGGTCATCACGTCCAGGGTCTCATACCCCTTGATTCCCTTGGTGAAGCCACGGAGCAGCTGGGACAGAATAACGCCGGAGTTTCCGCGCGCTCCCCGTAAGGAACCGGAGGAGATCGCCTTCGCTACTGTCTCCATGGTGCGCTCGGACAGGTTATTCACCTCGGAAGCTGCAGACATGATAGTCAGCGTCATGTTGGTTCCCGTATCGCCATCCGGCACCGGAAATACATTCAGCTCGTTGATCCACTCTTTTTTCGCTTCCAGGTTCTTAGCTCCGGCTAAAAACATCTTTGTAAGCGTGTTTACCTCTATCGTTTTCATAATGTCAAAAAACTCCTCCTGAAATTAATCTATGACCCGAACACCCTCAACAAAGATGTTGATTTTCTCAATCGTCATTCCGGTGAACTCCTCCACCTTGTACTTTACATTGCTCATCAGATTGTCGGATACAGCGGAAATGCTGACGCCATACGCTACAATTACATGGAAAGAAAGCGTAATCTTATTGTCGTTGATCTGTACGTTCACGCCGCGGGTCAGGTTGTCTCCCTTCAGGAGCTTTACCAGTCCGTCTTTCATATTTACCATGGCCATTCCAACGATACCGAAGCACTCTACCGCTACGGAACCTGCATATCTGGCAATAACTTCCGGGTCGATCATGACAGCGCCCATCTGCGTATTCATAAGTCCCTTCATTATCATTACCTCCACTCTTATTTTTTATTACATCAAAAAAGCCCATGTCTCTCTTTGCTTATCAGATGACATAGATATAGTGTATTATAACCTGTTTTACCTCGAAAAGAAAGCTATTTTTCATACTTTCTAAAAAATTGTAATATTTTTAAATTTCCACTTGCAAAATATAGTGGCATCTGCTAGAATAACTTATGTTGCGAGCCTATATATAGGTTCACTATCGTTCAAGAGGAGGTGCAAACATGGCAAAGTGTGCAATCTGTGAAAAAGGCGCTCATTTCGGAAACAACGTCAGCCATTCACATAGACGTTCCAACAAGATGTGGAAATCCAATGTTAAGTCTGTAAAGGTTAAGGTTAACGGCGCTGCCAGAAAGATGTATGTATGTACATCCTGTCTGAAGTCCGGAGCAGTTGAGAGAGCTTAAGTTTAAGATTGAGAAATTAGGAGCAGCGTGTGCCGCTCCTTTTTTTGTGTCCCTTTTATAGAAAATAAGAAAGAATCCTGCGTTTTATTTCATAATCACAGCCCCGATGAACCACAGCACATATACATGTACCGGGTAGAATATGTAGTAAAAATACTTCCGGAACTGCGGTGACAGCTTGTCCCGCTTCCGCTTCTTCTTACAAGAGCCAAGCTTTTCATTGCAGCCGAGCACCAGCGGCAGGGCAAAGATCATCATCCACTGAAAATCATTATGGAACATATGGGACAGATCAAAAATCGGACGGAAAGATGCTCCCCAGAGCACCAGCCCCGTCATAATCTCCATCAGAGCCACCAGCACATCATGACCCACCAGGGAAAACAATCTTCCCCAGAGACCAAAGGCGGAATTTACAAAGAATACAAGAAAGATACCCAGGTATCCGAGAATCATCCGCTTCTTACTCTTGTCCTCCTTCGTAAAATAGAATAGCACGCCAATCAGCACATACATCAGCGCTCCCTCGCAGGTCAGCGCGCTTCCAAGCAGAGCCGAACCGAAATTCAATACTGCATAGGGCACTTCCACAATTTCATAGAGTCCGGCCCATACACCCGCGACAGCCACCTGATAAAAAATGTATGTGAACCAGATTTTCAATCTCCGCTTCGGATGGCGATTCGCGTATTCAATCAGATCCACCAGAAAAGCAGACGCAAATAAGGTCGCGAACATATTGGTGGTGACGGCGGTGACCAGGCCGGTCTTCTGTGCCACAACGGACATGAGCAGGTTAAAGGCCGCCATGGCTACGCTGGCGATGTAGAGCCGCCGGAAATACGCTTTCTTATCACTGGTTTTCGTAAGGCTCCAGGCCATACAGTAAAAGAACAGCGGCGCGGACAGCTTTCCGAGCCACTGCAGAAACACCGGCATACCCGGAATCAGCGATCCGATATACCCCAGCACCATGGTCACAAGCGCTATCCGCTTCAATGTAGTTACAGACATTTTCTATCTCCCTTTATCTTCCGCATTTTCCTCCGGACGAGAACAGATTATACCCGACAATCATCAGGGAAAAGGCCGCCAGCGCCCGCACAAACCAGCCGTTGACCGGCATAAAAAAGGTAGTGAGGATTCCGACGCCTATCCAGAACATCACAAAACCAAGCAGCTGTTTCATAACGGCTCCCGGCATATTATTTCTTATTCTATTCTATGTCCTTTTTTTTGAAATGTGTATCCTGGCAGCCGATTACTCTGCCTTTGGATCTGCCTCCGGCTCGTCCTTTTCGATTACGTCTACTGCGTCCTGGATGGCGTCTGCCATCGGACTCTCATTCTTTGTGCCGCCTGACGCAAACTTGTTCACGAAATCCGGAACCATGTCGAGAATCTTCGTTACAGTATCCTGATTCTTTACATTGACCAGCTTGGTGACGCCATTCGAGATTACCAGAATAGCGCTGGGGGAAATCTTCGCTCCCATACCGCCGCCTGCGTTCTGCTTCTTATCGCCCGCGAAGGCTCCGGCTCCCACGCCGAAGGATACGTCTACCAGCGGCAGAATGATGGTATCGCCGATGGTAACTGCGTCGCCGACTACGGTTTTTGTAGTGATAAAGCTGTCCATGCCCTTGAACAGGGACTCTACGGTGGTATCAAATGTATTATTCATAAGAAAGCCTCCTTATTATATCTTCTATGATTATAAATTTTTATCGCGATTTCGCACTGCCCAAACCACCTGCGCCTGTTGTGCGTAAAAAAGGTGCAGCGTGATTCAGGATGCTTTGTCATATCGGCACGTCAGGTCACCATTCGGTATACAAAACGAACATTTTTGTCCCGGTACAGCCTCCAGGCAATCTGCGCGACGGTCAGCAGCCGGATGCGGCCCTTCAGATACAGCTCACCCTCCAGCACAGTCTCCTGAAAATCAGGGACTACCTTCACATTATCCATGAAAAGAGGATAAAATATACTGATGCTGCCCAGAATTTCTCCGGTCAGCGCCGGGTCGTCCGTTCCGAAACGCAGGTCACCCCGTACTTTGTTCGGAAGCAGTTTCAACAGAAAACCTTTCAGTTGGCTCCAGGCAAGACTGAGTGCCGCCTTTGTGCGGTCGTCCGTGGCAAAGCGTTTCATTCGTTTTATTTTAACATAGAACCGGTGTAATGTATATTTAAGATTTTTTAATTTTTTCGGAATAGAGCTTAAGCAGCGCCAGATAGTTTTCAGGAAGCCCGCAAGCGTTCTCAGAAAAGCGGTAATTTTCCCGAAAATTCCGAGATTCCGATGTTTGCGGGCGGGCCACGGCTCCAGTTCTTCTGTTTCCTCTTCTACGGGCTCTATGCAGCTCTCCTGCTCTGCCGCCTTCCCCGCGTCCTCCTCTGCGTCCGCGAAAACTTCTTTCATCCCATCCTCTATCTCTTTTTCATCCGCCAGAAAATCCTTCACGGTAAAAATAAGTACCTTCAGCTTCGCCGACAGTTCCCCGTTCCGAAAGCTCACCGGTACCCGTACCAGCTGAAGTAGCCAGTGCACCCTTGCTTCCACGAAAAATTCCTCTTTCTTTTTCAGATGGGCCTCGTACCGAACCGGCACCAAAAGAAGCAATGCCAGAATCAGCAAAGCCAGTCCCAGCACCACTGCAAGTATGAGCAGTATGATTTTCAAGATAATCCAGATTATATGCAGCATACTGTCAGTTCTCCGTCCTGCCAAAGTATTCCCGCACGGCAAAGCCGCCGGTCTTCCGATAGATGTCGTCTATCATCCGCTGTACCAGCTCCAGGGCCTCCTCATAGCCCGACGCGATTCCCACCACATAGAGATCCTGCTTATAAAAGGCCGGCTGCTTCAGATGGGCCGCATGAAAAATGTCGAACAGATTCTCTCGGTTGGAGGCCAGGGTGATGAAGTAAATACTGACCATTCCGACTCCACGGTTGGCCTTTTTTATAATCTTATCCTTTTTTTTCGCCGTCTTATCGCTCAGATAAAGATTTTCCGCCCACTGCATTCCGCAATCCTCTCCAGACAACAGTCTGTCCGCTCTGCGCTTACGCTATTGTCCTAAATTCGAAAAATGAGGGTATCGAAACCTATCCGCGACACCCTCTTTCCTCTCGTTTCTTCTAAAAATACTTTTTATTGCCCCAGAGATTACTCTTTTTCAGATCCAGATACTCATTGTAGGCCCGCTCCAGAATCTGCTTCTCATTGGAAAACTTCAGCAGATGGTAGGCCTCGTGATACTTATAATATCCCGAATCCACAAAATACTCCTCGCGCTGTGGTTTACTGTAATAACTGTCCGCCATCATCAGATACCAGTGAACGTCCTTCTCTACCGTGTCCTCCGGCACCGTGAAAGAATACTGGCTCTTGCCAATATACTTGATAATCGCGGCATCTACGCCCGTTTCCTCGCGCACTTCTCTTAACGCCGTCTCCTTGTACTCTTCTCCCGGCTCTACAGTCCCCTTCGGCAATACCCAGCCCTCATAACGGTTCTTGTAATTCTTGTACAAAAGCAGGATCTTACCTCGAAATATTACCACACCGCCACAACTGGTTGCTTCAATCATTGCAAAACCTCCTGTCCTGGTGTGTTCAAAAACTAGGTATAGTATAGCGCTTTTTGGGAGATTTGACAAGCGTTTGTTATCACCTTCTACTCGGTCCCGTTCATCAGATCCTTCAGAGCCTTATTCCCGTACCATTCCTGAAAAATCTGCCGTGCAATGGGCACTGCGTACTCGCTGCCGCTGCCGCGCTCCTCCACCAGCACGCAGACCGCGATATCCCGGTCCCCGGTATCAGAAAAGCCTACAAACCAGGCGTGGCTCTTGCTCTTATCACTGGTGTACTCGGCTGTTCCCGTTTTACCTGCGGTCTCAAAGCCCAGGTCCTTCAGCTTGCTTCCTGTTCCGCTCTCCACCACGGCCTTCATATATTCGGTCAGTGCAGCGGCCTCGTCCGCCGTCATCAGGGAGCCGTACTCCTCCGTATCGAAGGTTTTCACCGTCGCGCCCTTCGCGCTTCGCATCTCCTCCAGCAGATAAGGCTTCATCAGCACGCCGTCATTGGCAATGGCACTGCCGATCAGGGCCATATGAAGGGGCGACACCACGGTCTTTCCTTGGCCGATGGCCGTCATCATCTGCTCCGCAGGCGTGGC
>USDU01000093.1 GCA_900553635.1 uncultured Lachnospiraceae bacterium
AAGTAAAGCTATTGTATTTCTGCATGATGGGAACATAGGGAGTCCATATAAAGGCGTTGAATACGGGGCATGACGGTTCCTTAAGCACCGGACATGCCAACAGTCCGACGGATATGTTGTCCAGGCTGGAGACCATGGTGCTGATGGGAATGGATCTGCCGCTTACGGCAGTACGGCGTCAGATTGCGTCAGGAGTGGACCTGATCGTGCATCTGGGGCGTCTCAGGGACGGCAGTCGAAAAGTGTTGGAAATTGTGGAGCTTACCGGAATGGAGCAGGGAGAGATCTGCCTGCGATCCCTGTTTCACTTTGAAGAAGAGCCGGGGCAGGAAAAAGCAGAAAAGGTGGCGGGACAACTCAGGCGTACAGAAGAACTTTTGCATACGGAGAAGCTTCGGGCAGCGGGAATAAGAGAAGAATAGGAGAAAACAGATGGATTACCGCAGATATTGTTTTCGCAGAGAAGAATATATTCGCTATGGACTGGAAGCGGCGGGGCTTAGCATGGTGATTGCGTTCTGCTTCTATAATTCTCCGGTGGCGCTGATTTTGGGAATTCCGGTAGCTTTCTGGTATTTTCGGGAGAAGAGGAAAAAGCTGTCGGAGCGGAGAAAGGCGGCGTTAAAGCTTCAGTTTAAGGACGCGGTGCAGGGAATGGCGGCGGCTCTGGCAGCAGGATATTCTGTAGAAAATGCAGTTCGGGAAACCGGGCGGGATCTGCGAATGATTTATGAGGAAAATGCGGATATGGTGCAGGAGCTGGCAGCTATGCAGCGGCGGATGGATTCAAATCAGACGCTGGAGGAAGCCATGCGGGATTTCGCGGAGCGAAGCGGAATTCCGGAAGCGGAAACCTTTGCGGAAATCTTTACGGTGGGGAAGCGAAGCGGCGGCGATCTTATCGAAATTATGGAAGACACGGCCAGAACCATAGCGCAGACAGTGGAAACAGAACGGGCGATTGCGGCGACACTGGCGTCCCGGCGCTACGAGCAGAAGATTATGAATGGAATTCCCTTTGTGATTGTGTTGTACCTGCGGATAGGATGTCCGGGATTTATGGATCCGGTGTATGGAAATATCGTTGGAGTATGCGTGATGACAGGCTGCCTGCTTCTGTATCTGGGCGCATGGTATCTGGGAAGGAGAATGCTGGAAATCGAGGTGTAGCATGAAGCTGTTAGAAAAGCTTAACCGAAGGCTGCTTGGAAAAGCCGGAAATGGGTATCCCGGAAAAGAAAACGTGGCGGAAAATTTTCGGATATTACATGCGGAGAAAAATGTAGAGGGCAGATTGGAGGCGTTTTATGGAGAGAAGCTGAAGCTTCTTATACTGATTCTGGGAGCCGGCGCAGTTCTGACGGCGGCGTTCTGGGTAAATGAACGCAGCAGTATGCTTATGGAAGAAGGGCACTTTCTTCCGCGTAAGGAAAAAACGTATACCCGGGAAATCTGGGCAGTACCCGATAAGGAATCCGGAAAAGACAGGGAAGCCATTGTGGTAGAGGTAGAACCCCAGGGGCTGACAAAAGAGCAGGTGAAGGAACTGCTGGCGGAAGAAACAGCCCGCATGGAAAACTATATTATCGGAGCGAACAGTTCCCTGCAGGAGGTGCGGACGGATCTGAATCTGATTCGGGAAATCGAGGGAACGCCAGTCACCGTGGACTGGGAGCTGGACTCCTATGAAGTGCTGAATCTGGACGGGAGTATCCGCAAGGAGAAGGTAACAGAGGAGGGCACGATTGTAAGCTTAAGAGGCCGCCTGCGATGCGAAGATCAGGAAAGCATCTACGAGGCAAATGTTCGGGTACTCCCTGAGATACTGAGCCCGGCCCGGCAGTGGACGGAGGTGCTCTCTCAGACGATTCAGAACTTTCAGGAGAAGAGCCGTCTGGAGAGTCGGAAAGAATTGCCGGAGAATGTGGATGGAATAAATCTGAACTGGAAGGAAAAGAAAAGCTCTTCCGTGGCAGTAATTCCCATTCTGACAGTTATCAGTCTGATTCTGGTATATATGGCGAAGGATCGGGAGCTTAAAAAGCTGGTGCAGGAACGGGAACTGGAGCTTCGCCGGGATTACGCACAGGTGGTGAGTAAGCTGGTGTTGCTCCTGGGAGCCGGAAGCGCGCTCCGGATGGCCTGGGAGACGATGGTGGTGGATTATCAAAAAAAACGGGAAGCGGGAGGACCGCGGCGGTATGTGTATGAGGAAATGGCGCTGGCCTGCCGGGAGATGCAGAATGGCGTTTCGGAAGGAAGGGCGTACGAGAATTTCGGACTTCGTTGTCGGCTGCCCTGTTACCTGAAGCTGGCCGCACTGCTGGAACAAAATTTGAAGAAAGGAAACAGAGGGTTAAGCGGTCTGTTAAGAGAAGAGGTGGCAGAAGCCTTTGAACAGCGGAAAGAGCTGGCGCGTGAGCAGGGTGAAAAGGCGGCCACCAGGTTACTTTTTCCCATGGTGTTGACGCTGGCGGTGGTGATGCTTCTTGTGCTTGTGCCTGCGGGAATGTCGATGCAGATGTAAAAGGAGGAAAGTAAAATGATGAGATTAAAACAGGGATGGAAAAATCTGTGGGAGGATCAGAGAGGAATCGGAACGGTGGAAATGATATTGATTCTGGTGGTTTTGATTGCGCTGGTACTGATTTTTAAGAGTAAGCTGACTTCCCTGGTAAATGAGATTTTTGACAAGATCACAAAACAAAGCCGTCTGGTATAAAAAGAGATGAAAAAACGGGGAGAAATTACCGTTTTTCTGAGTCTGATGCTGTCCGTACTGCTGTTTTTCTTTCAGGCTCTGTTTCAGTCTGCGGAAAATGCCCTGTTTCGAAGCCAGATGGAGGAGGCGCTGGAACTCAGTGAGTATTCAGTGCTTTCGGAATATCACAGGGAGCTTTGGAAGAGGTATGAACTGTTTTATCTGGATCTGAGCTATGGGGGCGGAGCGGAGAAGACGGAGTATCTGGAGCAGCGGGCAGAGGAATTCCTGAATCTGAATTTGAAGCCGGGAAAGGTGAAGGCTCTTGAAACCTGGGATTATGCAAGGGCCACTGATGGACGCGGAGAGGCGTATTATGAGCAGGCGGTGTCTGTAATGAAGGCAAAGAGGGGAGCATCTATTCTGGAAAGCTTTCAGGAGTATGCGGAATACGTACGGCAGGCTGCCGAGCAGGAGGAAAACTACCGGGAAGCGGACGACAGGGAAAGCAGGAATCTGGAAGAACTCAGCCGACGCCGGGAAGAAGAGGAAGAGGAAGGTACGCCAAATCCGGCGGAGCAGACAGAACGGTTAAAGGGGGGAAGTATCCTGCATCTGATTCTTAAAGATCCGGGAAGCGTATCCGGGAAACGCGCGGAGCTGGCCGGGGTTCCATCAGACCGGATGCTGCTTACGGGCTCCGGTGCAAGAGGAAAAAACGCATATGGAGTCTTGAATGACGCCTGGTTTCTGGCGTATCTGCTGGAACATTTTGGAAATGCGGCAGCTTGCCTTACAGGAGAAAAGGAGGGTGGGCCGTGGCTTGATTATCAGCTGGAATATCTTATTGCAGGCCGGGATTCGGATATTGCCAATCTGGAAGCGGTATGTGGAAGGTTATTGGCTATCCGGGAAGGAATGAACTATGCGTATCTGCTTACAGATTCCGCAAAGGTGGCGGAATGTACCACTATGGCTACGCTGCTGGTAGGAGCGACACTGATACCGGGGCTGGTAGAGGCGGTAAAGCAGATGCTGCTTCTGGCGTGGGCTTTTGCGGAAAGTGTTCTGGATCTGAGACTGTTGCTGAACGGAAAGCGGGTAGCATTCCGGAAAGATGCATCGACCTGGAAAATATCGCTGAGTAACGCATTGGAGCTGGGTGATTTATCCGGAATGGACGATAACGAGGATGCGGACGGACTGCTGTACCGGGATTATCTTGGAATCTTACTGACGTTGACCGGGCGGGAAAAGAAAAGTATGCGAAGTCTCGATGTGATCGAGGGCGCGGTGCGGGAAGCATCCGGCGGTCAGTGGTTTTATGTGGATCAGTGTATTGACTCCTTTCGGCTGCGGACCATATGCATGAAAGGGCAGGAGTATATGGCAGAGCGCCAATTTTGCTATGAATGGTAACAGAGAGAAAAGGGAGGTGTACCGGGATGTTCTTTCGTACAGAGATATGTCTGATTAAATTCAAAGCTCTCCAGGCAGTGGACGACGGCGGAACTGTTATTCTTGTAAATTCTGACAAATCTGTTTCTTACTCTGAGCGCGGAAGAACATCCCGGTGCATCTTCCGGAATAAGGGCAGCATGACCGTGGAAGCGGCTCTGGTTTTTCCGATTTTTCTGCTGGCTGTGACGGCGTTTCTTTATCTTCTGGTTCTGACGCAGCTGAAGATAGAGACGGGAGGAAGTCTGACGGATGCGGGAAAGGATTTGGCAGTGCTGGCGGAATATTCGGACACAGCCGGAGGCATGGGATCGACTGCAGCGGTTATACTATATGGAAAACAGGAGGTAAAGGCAGCTCTCTCCGGGAAAGTGGCGGCTGCTGTCTTAAAGGACGGAGCGGATGGACTATCTCTGCTTGGAAGCAGTTGGGATCCGGAAAAGTCCCTGATTACTCTGGAAATCTCCGGACAGGCTGTATTCCCGCCGGGAATTTCATGGTTTCATCCGGTTCAGATTCGGCAGAAACGGGTAGTACGGGGCTGGACAGGCTTTGGCGGACGGGAACGGTCGTCGAATAGTGAGAAAGAAGAAGTGGTATATGTAACGGATTACGGGACTGTCTACCATCGGGAACTGAGCTGCCGCTATCTGAAGCTGTCTATCCGACAGAGCGGACTTTCGGAAGTGGCGGATCTGAGAAATGAATCCGGCGGAAAGTATTATCCCTGTGAAAAATGCTGGAAGGAAGGAGCGGATCCTGTGTTTCTGACAGACGACGGCACGCGGTATCATCAGAGCCTGAACTGTTCGGCGATGGTACGCGGAATTCATACAATTCCGCTTTCAGAAACGATGCTGCCGCCCTGTTCCGTATGCGGAGGTTAAAAAATGTGGAAGGAATATTATGTGGCGGTGCTGTTGCTGGTGAACGGTATATGGGACTTTAAGCGGCGGGAAGTCTGTATCCCGGTGATCCTGCTTTCAATGGTTGTGGGACTGGCAGTAAATGTTCGATTTCGGGAGCTGTCTGCGGTTGAAATACTGGGCGGACTGGGAATAGGAGTCGTGATGGTGATCCTGTCTTTTCTTACGAAGGGAGCCATCGGGATGGGAGACGGCTGGCTTTTGTGCGCCACAGGCATGTTCCTTGGCGCGTCGGGGAATTTTGAACTGTTACTGACAGGAGCGCTAATCTGTGCGGCAGCGCTTGGAATCGGACTGCTTCTGGGTAAGGTACATTGGAAAGATTCGTTTCCGTTTGCGCCGTTTCTGTGTCTGGCGCAGTTCTGGAGGATGTTTCTATGAACGCAGGGTGGAAAAGAGGAAGTTTTACGGTGGAAGCCTCGATTCTGATGCCGTTTTTGATGTGGATTATTTTCGTGATGCTATGCCTGGGGCTGTTCTGGCATGATCGGAGTGTACTTTCTGCCTGCGCCTCGGAACTGGCAGGCAAAGGAGCGGCGCGGAAATATGAAACGGAAGCACATCTGGAAAGCTGGCTTTCCACAGAGGCGTCCGCTCTTGTAGAGGATCGTCTTTATCTTCTGAAGGTAACTGACATAACGGTGAAGGTGACGGCTGAACAGGTAACAGTGGCTTATGCGGGAAGCAGTCCGGTTCTGGGCGGACTGCAAACGAAGGAGCAGGAAAAATCCGGACGGAAAAATCCGGTCAACCTTCTTCGAAAAACCAGACTTTTAAAGGAACTGGCAGGAAAGGTGTGAAGAAATGGAGGTTAGTTACAGAAGGGAACTGGATCACAATTATCTGGTTTTGGAAGAAAAGGAATTTCAGGAGAATTATCAGGTAAATATGCTTCTGAAAAATCGGATTCCGGGGTTTCTGGAGTGCCGGATGACCAGGGTTGACAAAAAAGCGTTTTTTTATTATGAGATTACATCCAGACAGAATCTGAGACTGGTGCTGGAACGGAAGCGATTGAGCCTTACGGAGATGATAAGACTGCTGGAGGGGCTTGAGCAGGCGGCGCAGACATGCGAGGAATATCTGCTGGATGGAGAACGGATTTTACTGCAGCCGGATTTTATCTATCTGGATCCGGATGAATGGAAGATTTGGGTATGTTTTTATCCTTTTGAGAAGCAAGAGCTGGGTAGTCAGCTTCTGGGGTTGGCAGAGTATCTGCTGGATCATCTGGACCGGCAGGATTCCGGCGCAGTAACGCTTGGATATGAGTTTTACCGAATGGCAGGAGAGGAGAACCCTTCGATTCGTAAGCTTTTGGAAGAGTGGGGGAACGCGGAAGCAGGCAGTTCTCAGAGTGTGAGTGCGGAGGCGGCGGGAAATCAGGAAAATGAAGAGGGAAAATCGGTATTTTCCTATGAAAAATTCGGAGCCGATGGGATGGCAGACAGCTCCGGTGCCTGGAAGGGAGCGCGGGAAAACCGTCTGGCGGAAAACTTCCCGGAGTGGGTGGACGCTTTATCCGGTGGAACAGCCTGCCTTGCAGGCGTCCGGGAACCGGGGCTCTTTCTACGAAGCGAGAGCGCAGCTTATCCGGATCTCCGCGTCGGTAAAGAGAGCTTTATGATAGGCAAGAAAAAAGACGCCGTGGACGGCTGGCTGAAAGCCCGTGGTATCTCCCGCATCCATGCCAAAATCTCCCGGGAAGAGGACTGCTACTATCTGACTGACTTAAATTCCACTAATGGCACCTTTCTGAACGGAGGCCGCCTGGGCGTTAACGAAAAAGCCCGTCTGCGACCGGGCGATTCCGTAGGATTCGCGGATATCCGGTATGTGGTGGAAGGGTAAAAGAAGCTTGTAAATAATACATAAATTCGCTATACTGGAGTTTACAGCGTATCAAAAAAGCGAATGGAGAAACTGTAAACGAGGAATTGGATTATCAAATCAAAACACTGATGGCCATGCTTGCTTCTATGGGAGTAAACGTAGAAGATTTGATTCTGTAGAATACAGAGGGAAAGACACATGAATCATACAAAAGATAAAAGAATAGAAAAGATAAAATTATGAGGATGCTGTGATTTGGGAAAATACAGCATCCTCATTTTATAATATATCGTATTACTTTAGAGTATTTCGAAATGAGAGCTTTTATTCTGTGAGGTTCACAAATTCCGGCATTTATGGTATGCTTAAGACAATTATTAGCAATTTATAAGAATAGAAGGAAACGATCACATGATATTTGAGAGTCATGCCCATTATGACGATGAGGCCTTTGACACAGACCGGGAAGAGATTCTGGCTCAGTGTCAGAGAGAGGGGATAGAGTATATTGTAAATGTGAGCGCGAGCCTGAAGACGGTGAAGAGCACCCTTAAGCTGGCGGAGCGGTATCCGTTCATGTACGCGGCGGTGGGCGTTCATCCGGATGAGGTGGGCGAGCTGGATGAGGAGAATTTCGCCTGGATGGAGGAACAGTGCCGGAATCCAAAGACTGTGGCGGTGGGCGAGATTGGCCTGGATTATTACTGGGACAAGGAGAATCATGAGCTGCAGAAGAAATGGTTCCGGGCGCAGATGGAGCTTGCGAAGGAGACAGGCCTTCCCATGATCGTACACAGCCGGGAGGCGGCTGCGGATACGCTGGAGGAGATTCAGAAAGCGCAGGATGAGCGGCTTCGCGGCGTGATTCACTGCTTTTCTTATTCGCCGGAGATGGCCGATGAGTATTTGAAGATGGGATATTATATCGGCGTCGGTGGCGTGGTCACCTTTAAGAACGCAAAGAAGCTCAAAGAGGTGGTAAAAATGCTGCCTCTGGATCGGATTCTGCTGGAGACGGACTGCCCGTATCTGGCGCCGGAGCCCAACCGGGGCAGGCGGAATTCGTCGCTGAACCTGCCCTATGTGGCGGCGGCCATCGGGGAACTGAAGGGCGTGGACGCGGACGAAGTAGTTCGGGTAACAAATCAGAACGCGAAGAAAATGTATTTTGAAGGCAGGATTTAAAATACAGATAGAAAATACAATAAAAGCTGATAAAAATCGACTTTGTGAAACAGTTTATTTGAGGAGAATCATATGAGCAGACCTGTTCCCACATTGGGAAACCCAAAGAATACCATCGAAATTTTAAATAAATACAAATTCGTATTTCAGAAAAAGTTCGGTCAGAACTTTCTGATCGACGAGCATGTGCTGAGCAAAATCATTCGCTCCGCGGAGATTACCGAGGATGATTTCGTTGTGGAGATCGGCCCGGGCATCGGTACTCTGACCCAGTATCTGGCGGCGTCCGCGCGGGAGGTGGCGGCCATCGAGATTGACGATGCGTTGATTCCGATTCTGGAGGATACCCTGAGTGCTTACGATAATGTGACAGTTATCCATGAGGACGTGCTGAAGGTAGACTTATGTAAACTTGCGGAGGAGAAGAATGGTGGAGAACCCATCAAGGTGGTGGCAAATCTGCCCTATTATATTACGACGCCGATTATCATGGGCTTATTTGAAAATCATGTGCCGGTGGAGAGTATCACCATCATGGTGCAGAAAGAGGTAGCGGATCGGATGAAGACCGGCCCGGGCTCCAAGGATTATGGCGCGTTGTCCCTGGCCGTACAGTATT
>USDU01000094.1 GCA_900553635.1 uncultured Lachnospiraceae bacterium
CCTCGGCGGTCACGCCCACGATCAGGTAATCGCCCAGCGCCTTGGCCCGCTCAAGCAGGCGGATATGGCCGTAATGCAGCAAATCATAGGTTCCGTATGTGATTACTTTCGTCATAAAAATCCCCCTGCGCTGTTAGTCCGCGTCCACCTGGAAAAACGCGTCCAGGAATATCTGCATGGCTTTTTTTGAGCCCACCGACACGCGCAGATAATCCTTCAGAAGCTCATTTCCATAGGGGTGAACCAGCACCTGCTTCTCCTCTTCCAGCCGCTTCGCTATCTCCTTCGCGTTATGATGAGGCTTTACGAAAATGAAGTTTCCGCGACAGTCGCGGCACTCGTAGCCCTTCTTCTGAAGTTCCTCCAGCGTATAGGCCTTGCCCTCCCTCTCGATGCGAATCAGCTCATCCACCATCTCCGGGTGATCGAGAATCCGCTCTGCGAACAGCAGGGCAATGGAATTGGCGTCAAAGGTCAGTCGGGCATTCTTTACGTAATGAATGATCTCCGGATTGCTGATGATGACGCCCAGACGGCAGGCCGCGATGGAGAACAGCTTGGAGAAGGTACGCAGCACCACCACATTTTCATCCTTCAGGGCATGTTCGATGAAGGTGTTCGGATAAAAATAATGATACGCCTCGTCGATAATAACGATAGCGCCCACCTCTTTCGCCCGCGCGATAAACTGCTGAAGCTCTTCCTCGGTATACACATTTCCCACCGGGTTGTTGGGATTCAGCAGCACCACGATGCGGGTATTGTCATGGATCGCATTCAGAATGTTTTCAATTTTGATGGTCAGATCCGGCTCGTAGGCCACCGGCACATGCTTATAGCCCAGGATACAGCAGTTGACCCAATACATCTCGAAGGACGGAGCCACGGTCACGACCTCCTTGCCCACCTCGCCGAAGGTCTCCAAAAGATAGCGGATGGCCATATCGGAGCCGTTGGTGGTCAGGACATTTTCATACTCCGCGCCGATGAATTTCGCGTATTTATGCAGGAACCGGTCCGGCTCCGGATAAATCGCAAGGAATTCCGGCGTAATCTCCTTCAGCACGGAATCCACAAATTCCTTCGGCAGTCCTTCCGGGTTCTCATTCATATCATAGCGGTGCATGCCGTAGCGGTTCTGCATGGGGAAGACCCGGACGGTGTTTTTTATATATTCATTTACGTGGTAGTTCATAAGATACCTCCTGTCTCTCTGCTGCTGTGGTTGGTAAGCAGAGCTTAGCAAAAATGTATTGTAAATATTTTCCTTTTTTCATTTCTATATCTTCATCTTACTGCATATGGACTAAATACACAAGTCAGGATTCTGCCGAAATTCTTAGTTATAATTCTCAATCTGAGTTCCGGAAATCCATTCATTTACATCGTGATGCCAAGCATACCAAACACCATTCCAATGACGGAATACACAAACAGGTGCAGACACAAAATTGGCAGTGTATGCCGTCCGATGCATTCCAGCGGTCTCTGCAGCCACTTCGTATGCTTCGTCTCATACAGGGCGCTGCACAGAGACATCACAATCAGCGAGCCAGCCGTTCCCACGAAGAGATACAGGGCCATGCTCCGTCCATAATCCCCCACGGACATATTGACGCTTCCATTCCAGCGGGCTGCAAGCACAAAGGCTGCGGCCACCAGGAACAGATAAAACGGCTTTTTCAAAAGCTTTCCGACCCAGTCCTGCACCGCCGCCAGCTTGCCGATGATCAGGAAAGTCACAGCATAAAAGGCACAGTCGATGCTCCAGGGCAGCAGTACAGGACACGCGTAATGAAGGCCAATGGCTATCAGCAGATAAATTCCGTTTCCCACAAAGGCCTTTCGGGAATCACCCTTCGCTGCCCGCATCAGAATCCAGAACAGGATATAGCTCACAAACATGCAGGTCAGAAACCAGGTGGGCGCGTTCAGAATCTGCATAAAATATACATTTGTGGCGGAATCCATGGGCATCAGACAGTTGCGGGAATAGAGGATGCCAAGCAGGGTCTGCCCGTCCGCATTTCCCCGCAAAAAGAAAAACACAAACAGAAACAGGTTGTAACCGAAATAGGGAAGCAGCAGACGTTTCGCTTTTTTCTTTACAAAAGCTCCAAAGCTCTCCTCCGGCTTATAGGAAAAGGTCATGCCCGCCGTGATGAAGAAGATGGGCATATAGAACATGCCGCCGTAGAAGCTTACCGGCCCGAAAGAGCGCCCCGTGTGTACCAGAAGCACCACCAGGATGCCGACGGCCTTGACCGCATCCAGCCATGCGATTCGTTTTTTCTCCATTTCCATCACTCCTTCTTCCTGCCTGCAAATGTCTTCGAAATTCCGGCGGTCAGCCGCCCGCTCACCGGCTCCAGATACTTCCGGCTAAGCGCCGAGAGTATCAGCACCAGCGCCAGCGTGCAGACAAAATCGAAAGCTGTCAGCAGCCCGTAGCTCATTTTCCCGTAAAGGCTTAAGAACAGCCAGCAGGAAAAGGTCGCAATCACCGGGAAATGCAGCAGATACAGGGAATATGACACCTTACCTAAGAACCGGAAGGGCTTTGCTCCGAAGAACCTCTGCAGTCCCGGCAGTCCCAGTACGCCTGCCAGCAACAGCGCCGCGCCCGCCAGGTGATAAAGGGTTGTATAGGCCGATGGCAATATGCCGTAAATCGTGCCGCTCATGTCCGAACCGATGGACGGATAGGACAGCAGGTACACGCCCAGTACAAAGCTGCCAAGCGGCAGAAGCCAGAACCGCCGCCACAGCTCCATGCCCTTCTGCCGGGTGCAGAAAAAGTCTGATGCCGCGAAGCCCAGGAAGATACCCGCAAAGTAAATGTCGGTCTTCACCGCTGCCAGCAGCATCACCAGATAAACCACATACCGAAACGGATTCTCCCCCACCAGATAAGCCGCCAGATAGACCACCAGCGCGCCGGAGAACAGGTAAGGGATGGTCCAGAGGACGCCGTTATAATTGTTGGTGCCGAACAGAAAGCAGCCGGCCAGGCTCTCGCCCAGCATCTGCAGGAAGTTCGGCTGAAACTGATTAAAGCCCGCGAACCACACCGTCGATTTGGTCAAGATGGCCGCCTCGTCGTTGCGATAGCATCCCAGGCTCATCAGGACAAAGATCACGGTATTGATCATCAAAATCATCGGCATCAGCCGGAAATAACGCTTCCAGGCCGCGGACTTCAGCCGTCCTTTATCCCTTGTGTGAAAATAGGACAGGCAGAGCACGAAGCCGCTGAACACCAGAAATAAGCAGACCGCCGAATTCCCGCTGTAGAGCAGATTCAGAGGCGTTTTGCCGATGGTAATCTCGATGCCGGAATTGGTGTTCACTGCATCTCCGGTCAGGCTGTAGGCCGCGTAATAAAAGGCAAAGACAAAATGGCAGAAAAATACCATCAGCGCGCCGATTCCTTTCAGTCCGTCGATATAGTCCAGTTTTTTCAAGCTGCTTCCTCCATTCTGTCTCCGCCAATGCCCTGCGGTAATTTTAGTTTACATAACTTCTCTTCTATCATTTGATAATTTTTATTCTGTCGCTTTTAATTTCTCACAGAGTAAGGCTGTATAGCTCTCGCGTCCCTCCGCCGACAGGTGAATCAAATCCTGATAACCTCCAGCTTCCGAAATATCAAAATCCAGCTCCTCCCCGCAGAGAATCGCAAAGCTGCCGTCTCCGGTCCACCCACTTTGCAGCTCCTGCACGATAGAAAGAGCCTCCGCGTATAACTTCTGATAATCCTCATCCGCATACATCCGCTCATACTTGGGCGTCTCCAGAAACCAGAGGTTCAGGCCATAGTCTTCTGCCAGCTCCACGATTTTTCCATAGCCCTCGGCCTGGGTGCGGTTCACGCCGTCCCGGCTTCCCAAGGTTCCCAGGGCATAGAGCTCTTCTCTTGTCCTGCCCTGCTGGCGAATCAGACTGCCGCCATCCCGGAACTGGGACGACACAATCTTATTGTTCAGAGGATAGGTCAGAAGCTGCTCGTTGTTGGCCGTCACAAAGAACTCATAGAAGTCCCCGAAGCTCACGTCGGTGCTGTTTCTCATCAGCCGCCAGGCCTTTGCCTTGAACTTCAGATCTGTGTCCAGCAAAATCTTGGTGTCGCTGATCCAGGGATTGGCTGCCGCTGTGTAGGGATACAGATCAATGTACAGATTTTTTACCTGCAGCCCCTGCTCCAGCATATACTGCAGCTCCAGGGCCATCAGCGCCGGCTGGTTGCCATTATAAGACAGGATGTAGCTGCTGCCGGGAAGCTCCGCCTCCAGCACGTCGATATCCAGGCCCTGCCGGAACATGGACGAACCGATGAAGAGGTTATCCACACGTTCTTTCCGGATGGCTGCCTGCATGCCGTAGGTAGATGCCGGAAGACAGCGGGCGTATTCATTTTTAATTAAAATCAGGATCAGCGCTATTATGAAGGCAACTGCCACGGTCTTTAATACTCGTTTCATAAATAAATATTCTCACTTATCCTATAAAATTTATCCACTTTTCAATTATAAAAAGGTGGACAGATACTTTCCTATCTATTTTTCAATTCTCTATTAGAAATTCGCGTACAAAAACCCCGACGCCCCGAACACTCCGAACAGCACCACGCTCACCAGCATCACGGCCAGCCACGCACTACTCAGCACCATGCCCTCGCGCTTCTCCTTCTTCCCATACACCTGCCCTCTCTCATAGAGGAATAACAGGAACAGAA
The DNA here is from genome assembly GCA_900553635.1 of uncultured Lachnospiraceae bacterium. The sequence continues at coordinate 4,736 of USDU01000094.1, forward strand.
AGCCACAGGCAGTCAGGAAATAGGCGGCGCAGGTATTATCCCCGGTGAAGGGCAGAATGGAATTCTGGATGTCCACATAGGACAGGGAAAAGCAGGTAACCGCATGCGTGAGGAACCCCAGTGCCTTTCCGAAGCTCTCAGCCCGGAAAAAGACCCAGGCTAAGGTTACGCCGCAGAAGGTAATCAGTGTCTCAAGCACCCTGCGCGCCAGAGGCACGCTCTCCTCTTTCTTTGTGCTTATGATATTCCACAGGCCATGCATCCCGCCCCAGATCACAAAGCTCCAGTTCGCTCCGTGCCAGAGACCGCTGACCAGAAAGGTCGCCAGCACATTTAGCCGGTGGCGCACAGGGCTTACCCGGTTGCCGCCCAACGGAATGTAGATATAATCCTTAAGCCAGCCGGACAGGGAAATATGCCACCGGCTCCAGAACTCCTTGATGCCCCGGGAAAAATAGGGACAGTCAAAGTTTTGACCGCTGTCAATTCCCAGCACATTTGCCATACCGATGGCGATATCTGAATACCCCGAAAAATCGCAGTACAGCTGGAATGAATAAAAGAACGCCGCCATCACACAGGCCAGTCCCGGATAACTCTCCGGCGCGCCAAAGACCGTGTCCACGTACCCCGCCAGCCGGTTCGCAATTACGATTTTCTTAAACAGTCCCAGCACTATTCGCTGAAGTCCCACGGAAAACAGCTCCGCATGGTATGTGGGTCCCTCATGAAGCTGTTCGATAAAATGCTCCGACCGCTCAATCGGTCCCGACAGAATCTGCGGAAAAAACAGGATGTACGTCAGATAAGCGCCGCAGCCCTCCAGGCCGCGCTCCGCACCCCGTTTTCCCAGATAAATATCCGCCAAAAAGCTTATCATTTTAAAGGTATAATAGGAGATCCCCATTGGCACCGCCAGACTTAGAACCGGCGCGCTTCCGCCCAGTCCCGCCAGTGCCAGCAGTGCCGCCACCGAACCCACAAAAAAATTGAAATATTTATACACAAAAAGAACGCCCAGTATCGGCAGAATTCCCGCCCACAGCCAGACCTTCTTTTTTTCTTTCGTCTCCGCCTGTTCGATTTTTGCCCCGGCATAGAAGCTCCAGAGCGCGCTTCCGCCGGACAATACCAGCATCCACGGACCGGCACTCACATAGAAAAGCATGCTTGCCAGAAGCAGCAGCCACTGCCGGAACCGCCTTGGAACCAGGTAGTAGACTGCCGCCACGCCAACTAAAAATGCCAGGGTCAACATAATATTTGAAACCATTCTATTCTCCTATAGGGGAATGTTACTCGCCCTTCACAGCCGCGCGATAAAGATCCACGCCCACATTCGTAAGCATCGCCAGCAACAGTACAGAAAATACCACCATCGGCAGCTTCGTCTCGCCGTTGATGGCGTACGCGTAAGCACTGTAGGACACAATCAGATGCAACATCGGCAGATAAAACCGCTTCGGCCAGCGCATGAAGTAGATGAGCGCCGCCACATCCGCCGTATACCCGGCCCAGGCCGGCATATAGGGCGCAAAATAAGGCACTAGAATCGCTGCAAACAGGAAGATGCGAAGCACCATGTCCTTCGTTACCTTCACCTTTTTATCAGCAAACCAGTAAATTCCAGTTAAAATCATACCAGCGAGAATCAGCAGGGATACCTTATCGTAAAGCTCCACAAAGGCATTTTTCCCGATAATCTCGTAGAAATTCGGCCACCCCCGATTCAAGGACACCGGATAGGCCACGTCAAGCGTCATCCACCAGGAACGGACGCGGAACACCGCGATCAGAAGCCCCGCCAGGATGCTTCCGGTTCCAAGCAGCGCATTTCCCCGACTGTAGAGATAGAGACCCAGGAAAAGCAGAATCACATAATAAATACAGTTAATATTCCACAGGGAGCCGTTCGCCACCGCCGTGGGATAAATCGCCAAAATTGCGTAGGTCAGGAAAGCCCGCAGCCGGCTTCCCGTATAACTGTGTACAATCGCGCCGCACAGAACCGCCAGCGCAAATTCCAGCACAACCGCACAGAGCTTCCATGTGTCGGTCGGCGTATATTCGATGACCGTGGAGCGGAGCGCCAGTCCTGTACCGGTAATACATACTGCCAGCAGCAGATCCAGAAAGGTAAAGGTCACGCCGCGCACATTCCATTTTCTGGAAATGAAGTTTCTCAAAAATTCATCCATCACGCGGCCTCCTTCTTCACAGTCTCTTGTTCCATAGGGATCTGGTTCTCCGGATTCCGCATATAATGCCAGATATCCAGGCCCACCAGGACGAGCAGTCCAAACTCTGCAAAGGCCCACACGCCGTAGTAAATGGTCGGCTCATCGGCCCCCAGATGGCTTAAGTAGGCCATGTAGGAATTGAAGGACACCAGAATCTGCACCAATGGGAAATAGAATTTCTTCGTATTCATCATGGCATAGATAATCGCCAGAATATCCGCCACACAGCCGTACCGCTCATGCATGTGCGGCAGGAACCAGGGCGTCAGAATCGCGAAAAACAGCGCCATCTGCACGATGAATTCATTGGTAATCCGGTAGCGCTTCTGAGCCATGGCGTACAGGATGATCATCAGGATACCAAGAATCAGCCACGTGCCCGCCGAAGCGTATTCAAGCAAAAAGAACTGATTTCCGATGATCTGATAGATATTCGGCCATTTGATGGACAGGGACCAGACATCCTGAGCTCCCTGGGCCATGTAGATATTGATCAGATCCATCAGTGGCCGTCCAGCAATCCAGGCCGGCACGATACTTAAGAAATACAGCGCCGGGATCCACAGAAAATGCTTCAGATCCACCTTTTTATTCACCCACAGAATCACTAGGAACGGGAAAATAAACAGGGACTGGAGTTTAAACACAAAGGCCATCCCGTAGAAAAACATGGCTTTGCAGGGGCGGTCCTCAAACAGGTAATAAAAGCACAGCAGCAAAAAGGTCATAAAAATAATGTCGCACTGGGCCCACAGGGCGCTGTTGGCCCAGATGGTGGGCACAATGAGAAACAGGCCGTAGGACAGGATGCCTTTGCGCTTGCTTCCGGTAACCTTCCAAATCATTTTTCCCAGAATGCCCGCCGCCACAAAGTCCAACACACAGTGCAGACCCTTATAGGCCGTCATCGGGTTGATGGGCAGCCTGCTGATGGCCCAGAGGATATAAACGAAGGTCGGTGTATAATCATAGCGATCCGTAGCCAGATAGGAAAATCCCATCTCCTTCAAATCAGAAATCCACGGATCCCAGTACATCAGCCAGTCGTCCGTAATCACCACACGCAGGATGACACGGATCCCCAGGCCAATCAGCGTCAGAGCCGCCAGATAGCACAGATCCATCCGGTTCAGCCCACGCTTTTTCAAAAAGCTGTTCATAAAACTCTCCTAATTATTTATCCAGTACAGTCTCAATAATATACTTGGGGCGCGCCTTGGTTTCCAGGTAAATTTTTCCAATATATTCACCCACAATACCGATAGCCAGAAGCTGCAGGCCGCCGATGGCCCAGATAGACACGATGGTGCTGGTCCAACCGTGTACGGTTCTGCCCATGAAATGTACCACCAGGAAATACAGCAGCATCAGAATGCTGATAGCGACAATCAGGAAACCGCAGGTGGTAATCATACGGATCGGCTTGATGCTGAAGGAAGTGATCCCATCGGTGGCAAAAGCAAGCATCTTCTTCAGCGGATACTTGGACTCGCCCGCGAAACGCTCATGGCGCTCGTAGGTGACGATATCGGACTTGTAGCCGATGAGGGGTACGATACCGCGCAGGAACAGGTTCACCTCGCGGAATTCAGACAGTCCCTCCAGGGCACGCTTGCTCATGAGACGGTAATCCGCATGGTTGAACACGATTTCCACGCCCATGGCCTGCATGATCTTGTAGAAGCCCTCGGCTGTGAATTTTTTAAAGAAGGTGTCGGTATCCCGGGCGCTTCT
>USDU01000095.1 GCA_900553635.1 uncultured Lachnospiraceae bacterium
ATACTTTGATGATGAGAAAAAGCAGAAATATATCCCATATGTAATTGAACCATCACTGGGTGCTGACCGTATGGTACTTGCATTCCTTTGCAGTGCATATGATGAAGAAGTTCTGGACGCAGAAAAGAATGATGTTCGTACAGTTCTTCATTTCCATCCGGTTCTGGCTCCGGTTAAGATTGGTGTGCTTCCTCTGTCAAAGAAGCTGAACGAGGGCGCTGAAAAGATTTTCCAGAAGCTCAGCAAGAAATATAACTGTGAATTTGATGACCGTGGAAATATCGGTAAACGTTACAGAAGACAGGATGAGATCGGAACTCCATTCTGTATCACTTATGACTTTGAGTCTGAGAATGATGGTGCTGTAACAGTCCGTGACCGTGACACCATGGAGCAGGTTCGTGTGAAGATTGACGAGCTGGATGCTTACTTTGCGGAGAAATTCACATTCTAATTTTATTTCATATAGGACGAAACAGGAAAAATGCACCCTTGACTAACGTCAGCCAGTGGTGCATTTTTCCTGCTTCTGATTCTTACAGTGAGGTCAGACTCACGGTTCCTTTTTCTGATAAGAACAATCCGCCGAATCCAAATATGTGGATTCCTGTGAGATAGTTAAGAAATAAACAAAAACAGTTCCGCAATTCGGGTAAAGTTTATGATAAATCCACGAAATAAGCTTGACAAATATTACGAGTGTGTTACACTATACATGTGCGCAGGGTTTGGTCGTTGACCACAGATCCCGCGCTATTTTTATGCATTGGGAGAGAACGCATAGATAGCCGGGATCAAACATAATTAACAGGAGGAAAACAGGGCAATGGCAAAATGGGTTTATTTATTCAAAGAAGGTAATGCGCAGATGCGTAATCTTCTGGGTGGAAAGGGAGCAAATCTGGCAGAGATGACAGGTCTGGGACTTCCGGTACCGCAGGGCTTTACTATCACAACAGAGGCCTGCACCCAGTACTACGAGGACGGACAGGAAATCAACGAAGAGATCATGGGACAGATCAACGAGTACATCGGCAAGATGGAAGAGATCACCGGCAAGAAGTTCGGTGACGCGGAGAATCCGCTGTTGGTATCCGTTCGTTCCGGTGCCCGGGCATCCATGCCGGGTATGATGGACACCATTCTGAACCTGGGTCTGAATGAGACCGTAGTAAACGCAATCGCAGAGAAATCCGGCAATTCCCGCTGGGCATGGGACTGCTATCGAAGATTTATTCAGATGTACTCTGACGTTGTAATGGAAGTAGGAAAGAAGTACTTCGAAGAACTGATTGACGCTATGAAGGAGAAGAAAGGCGTTAAGCAGGACGTAGAGCTGACAGCAGAAGACCTGAAGGAGCTGGCTAATCAGTTCAAGGCAGAATATAAAGAGAAGATCGGCGCAGACTTCCCGGATGATCCGAAGGAGCAGCTGATGGGAGCAATCAAGGCTGTATTCCGTTCCTGGGACAACCCGCGTGCGAATGTATACCGTCGTGACAACGATATCCCCTATTCCTGGGGAACGGCAGTTAACGTACAGTCCATGGCATTCGGTAACATGGGCGACGACTGCGGTACCGGCGTAGCCTTCACCCGTGACCCGGCTACCGGTGAGAAGGGACTGTTCGGTGAGTTCCTGACCAATGCACAGGGCGAGGACGTAGTAGCAGGCGTTCGTACTCCGATGCACATCTCTGAGATGGGCGAGAAGTTCCCAGAGGCATTTGAGGAGTTCAATAAGGTTTGCAAGATCCTGGAGGATCATTACAGAGATATGCAGGATATGGAGTTTACCGTAGAGCACGGCAAGCTGTACATGCTGCAGACACGTAACGGTAAGAGAACCGCACAGGCAGCTCTGAAAATTGCCTGCGACCTGGTAGACGAGGGTATGCGTACAGAGGAAGAGGCTGTAGCTATGATCGACCCGCGTAACCTGGATACTCTGCTTCATCCGCAGTTCGACGCTGCAGCGCTGAAGGCAGCTACACCGGCCGGCAAGGGTCTGGGAGCTTCTCCGGGAGCAGCATGCGGACGCATCGTATTTACCGCAGAGGATGCTGAGAAATGGGATGAGAGAGGTGAGAAGGTTGTTCTGGTTCGTCTGGAGACCTCTCCGGAGGATATCACAGGAATGAAGGTTGCACAGGGTATCCTGACCGTTCGTGGCGGTATGACCTCCCATGCGGCAGTTGTTGCCCGTGGAATGGGAACCTGCTGTGTATCCGGCTGTGGCGATATCGCTATGGACGAGGCAAATAAGAAGTTTACACTGGCTGGCAAGGAGTACCATGAGGGAGACTGGATTTCCATCGACGGTACTACAGGCAATATCTACGATGGACAGATCCCGACCGCGGACGCGAAGATCGCAGGCGAGTTCGGCCGCGTTATGGCATGGGCTGACAAGTTCAGAACCCTGAAGGTTCGTACCAACGCGGATACACCGGCGGATGCGAAGAAAGCACGCGAGTTGGGTGCTGAGGGTATCGGTCTGTGCCGTACCGAGCATATGTTCTTCGAGGAAGACAGAATCGCTGCATTCCGTGAGATGATCTGCTCCGATACCGCAGAAGAGAGAGAAGCAGCACTGGAGAAGATCCTGCCCTATCAGCAGGGAGACTTCGAGAAGCTGTACGAGGCTCTGGAGGGCTGCCCGGTTACCATCCGTTTCCTGGATCCGCCTCTTCATGAGTTTGTTCCGACTGAGGAAGCTGACATCGAGAAGCTGGCAGAGGCACAGGGCAAGTCTGTAGAGACCATCAAGAACATCATTGCGTCCCTGCATGAGTTCAACCCGATGATGGGCCACAGAGGCTGCCGTCTGGCTGTTACCTATCCGGAGATCGCGAAGATGCAGACCAGAGCTGTCATCCGCGCGGCTATCAATGTAAAGAAGGCACACGCTGACTGGAATGTAAAACCGGAAATCATGATTCCGCTGGTATGTGAGGAGAAAGAGCTGAGGTTTGTAAAGAAGGTTGTAGTAGAGACTGCAGACGCTGAGATCGCGGCAGCAGGCATCGACCTGAAGTATGAGGTAGGTACCATGATCGAGATCCCGAGAGCAGCCCTGACCGCAGACGCTATCGCAAAGGATGCGGACTTCTTCTGCTTCGGTACCAACGACCTGACCCAGATGACCTACGGCTTCTCCCGTGACGACGCAGGCAAGTTCCTGAACGCGTACTACGACAAGAAGATCCTGGAGAACGACCCGTTCGCGAAGCTGGATCAGACAGGCGTAGGCAAGCTCATGGAGCTGGCTATCAAGCTTGGCAAGCCGGTAAATCCGAACCTGCATGTAGGTATCTGCGGCGAGCACGGCGGAGACCCGTCTTCCGTAGAGTTCTGCCATAAGATTGGCCTGGACTATGTATCCTGCTCACCGTTCCGTGTACCGATTGCAAGACTGGCAGCAGCACAGGCAGCAATTGCGGATAAATAATAAGGAATCAAAGATTGAAATGTAAAAAGACCGTTTTAAGGACTGTTTGGTTCTTAAAACGGTCTTTTTAACTTTTTATACCATCTGAACCAGCCATACATTGCTGCGTACCATAAAATAACCGATTACAACCTTGATCAATTCGGTTGCCTGAACAAGGAAGTACACACTTACGATACCAAGTCCTGTAAAGTGCGCCAGTAAAAAGGCAATTGGAACAATGATAATCCAGGTGAAAACAGAATCAAACAGGAAGGTAATCATTGTTTTTCCACCGGAGCGCAGTGTAAAATAGGATGCATGGCTAAAGGAGCAGAAAGGCATGATGATTGCGGATACTGCGATAAATTTGGTTGCCAGTGCACGGATTTCCTCAGAGGTATTGTAGATCTGTGGGAAAAATCTGCCGATAAAAAGCATACATACAGCTACAATAACACAGCAAAAAACACTGAATACAATCATTTTATTATCCGCATCCTTTGCTTTTTCCAGTTTACCGGCACCCAGATACTGTCCAACCACAATGCTGATGCAGGCGCCAAGCTGGAGATAAATGATGTTAAACAGATTGGTGATGGTTGTAGCAATGTTAAGTCCGGCAACTACTTCCAGGCCGCGGATCGAGTAGCACTGTATTACGGCTGTCATTCCTGCAGCCCACAGAACTTCATTCATCATAAGCGGTAATCCTTTGATGATGATAGCCTTTAATTCGTCTGCGGGAATACCAAAGCCGGTATACGCTCCTTTGAGATACCGGTTTTTCTCTCTGTGCCTGTGCGCCCAGATGATAATCATAAGGGCTTCTATGTAACGGGCGATAACCGTTGCCAGAGCTGCACCCTGTACGCCAAGCTCCGGGAATGGTCCGATACCGAAAATCAGAAGATAGTCCAGGATGGCATTACTTCCGACAGCTACAAAGCTTGCGATCATAGGAATCAGGGTCTGACCGGTCTCCTTGATATTGGTCGCGTAAGCCTGATTTACAGCAAAGGGAATCAGTCCTGCCATCATAATGATCAGATACTCTAATCCATACTGTAATGCAGCACCTGTCGCACCGCTTCCGGAAGTATCTGTGAGATAAAGAGAAATCAGGTTTTCTCCTTTCGTTACAAATAATAAAATGGTAAGTATGGTAACCGTCAAAGCCGCATACAGCTTAAAACGGAACGAATACATATGTCCTTTGTGATTTCCTTTTCCGAAATACTGGGCGCCGAAAATGCTGGCTGCCGATACAGCCCCAAATATGGCCAGATTATATACAAAGATCAGCTGATTGACAATGGCTACTCCGGACATCTGCTCTGTACCAAGCTGTCCAACCATAATATTGTCAAGAAAACTAACCAGGTTTGTAACTGCGTTTTGTAGGATCATCGGCAACGCCAGTGCAATGTAGCTTTTATAAAAATTTCTGTCTCCGATATATTTCCTGCGAAACTGTTCTAACATAAATCCCTTCCTTTACATAAATCCCTTTTTCAGCCATGTTCAGCATAACATATTTCCGCAGAATTTTATACCTTCTTTTTAAGTTTTACAAGAGAAGACACATAGAAATGTAAAAGACCGTTTTAAGAACCAAACAGTCCTTAAAACGGTCTTTTTCCATGTCCTTCGTTTATTCCGCTGCAGTAACGGAAAGCACCTCGCCCATAAAGGGATCTACCTCGGAGATGGTTCCGGTATAGGTTACGGTGACCTTATCTCCAACCTTTACCTTGTCTAAGCCTTCCGGCTTTTCATTTTCGAAGGTAAATGCGTAGGAGCTGCCGGAAGCATCGGTCACGACAAACATGAAATCCTTTACCTCATCCAGAGTTCCGGTGAATTCAGAAGCGTCCTCCGCGTCTTCCTTTCCGGTGGTCTGGGAAGCGGAATCACCGTTGCCGGATCCCTTGGTTCCGCAGCCTGCGATCAGGGATGCGGTAATGGCAGTGAGAAGTATCATCATAGTTAATTTCTTTTTCATAAGAAAACCTCCTGTTCATTATTTATGTTTCCAATTTATTGGACGCTCTATACCGTTAAAAAGTTTCATTTCAGGTGAAAAATTTATTTTGTGGTTGACATAGAGCGGATGATATGCTCTAGGGGCTTACGAAAGAAGAAATAGCCCTGTGTAAGCGGGTATTTCAGAAAATATGTGATAATACGGAAAGATGGGTTGAAGAATATGTGCGCTATCATTCCGGCAGACGATGCCCAGCCGGGAGACCTGATCTTTTTTCAGGGCACCTATGATACACCGGGAGTCAGTCATGTGGGAATTTATGTGGGGAAAATTTAATAAATTTCACGAAACCAAAGCCCGCCCGGACGAATCCTGAAAATAATTTTCAGCTTCGCCGGGCGGGCTTGTGCGTGAGCGCGGGGCAGGGTAAGATAGCCATAAAGCAAACCGAGTTTACGAAAGAAAGAGAGGAAGAAACGTGTTTGAGCATTTATTTCAGCCGATTACCATCAATGGTATGATTCTGAAAAACCGAATCGTCGCCACGCCAACCGGAGACGACTTCGAGGAAAAAGCCATGGGCGGCGCGGGTCTGGTCGTGGCGGGACACTGCATCGTGGAGCCCGGACGTTCCAGCTTCGCAAGCGGTGTAGAACCCTGGCCCTTTGCGAAATATGAGAGAGAAAAGACGCGGGAAAAAGTTCTGAAGATTCATCGGGGCGGCGCGAAAGCATCCATCGAGGTATTCCACGCAGGCCAGGACGCCAGAACTGTAGACTATGCCAAAGGCCCGTCAGGCTTCATCCGCCCGGACGGCGTCGAGGTAAAAGAAATGGACGAGGCCATGATGCAGGAGACCCTGCACTGGTACGCCGAGACAGCCGCAGGCTGTCGGAAAATCGGTTTTGATTCCATCTTCCTGCATTTCGGACACGGCTGGCTTCCGGCCCAGTTCCTGTCTCCGCATTATAATCACCGGACGGACGAATACGGCGGAAGCATCGAGAACCGCTGTCGGTTCCCGCTTCGAATCCTGGAGACCGTCAGAAAGGCAGTGGGAAAAAATTATCCCATCGATATTCGTGTCAGCGCCTACGAGTGGATCGAGGATTCCATCAGCTTTGAGGACGTTATGTACTTCCTGAAAGCGGCGGAGCCCTATGTGGACACCATACAGATTTCATCCGGTATCGATAAGATTTTCGAGGCCAACATCCACTGCATCACCACGAACATGGAAGAAACCATGCCGAACCTGAAATGGGCAAAGGAAGCCAGAAAACAGCTTCACGTACCGATTTCCCTGGTCAGCGCCATCACTACGCCGCAGATGGCGGAAGAGATTCTGGCGAAGGGATATGTGGATCTGGTAGCCTTTGGCCGCAGCCTGCTGGCGGATCCCTACTGGCCGAAAAAAGCCCAGGAGGGATGTCCCGAGGATATCGTACCCTGCCTGCGCTGCTCCAACTGTTATCACATTTCCACCGATCACTGGAACGTGGGCTGCTCCGTAAATCCCCGTTATCATAACGAAGCCTTCGTTCCATCTGAGCGAGAGCTTGAAAAAGCAGAAAAAAGCAAACAGGTAGTCATCCTCGGCGGCGGTCCCGCAGGCATGAAGGCGGCCATCACCGCCAGCGACAGAGGCCACAAGGTTACGCTAATTGAAAAGAGCGCAGAACTGGGCGGTATGCTGAAGGTCATTGTCAGAGAAGAGCACAAAGAAGAAGTACAACGCCTGCTGATCTGGTACAAAACCCAGATCGCGAAGCGTGAGATAAAGGTGCTTCTGAACACCGAGGCCACCCCGGACATGGTACGGGAAATGAAGCCGGACAGCATCCTCATTGCCCTGGGCGCAGTGGAGCGCGTGCTTCCGATTCCGGGCATAGACAATCCGAAGGTGCTTCTGGCCACGGACGCCATCACCCATCCGGAGAAGCTGGGGGATAAGGTAGCCATCCTGGGCGGCGGCAGTATTGGCTGTGAGATTGCCCTGGGACTGGCCGAGCAGGGAAAAGAGGCTACGGTTATCGAGGTTACAGACACACTGGCAGCCAACGCTAATTCCCTGTATCGGGAAGCGCTGCGGCAGAAATTCCTGCTTCACGACAACATTCACAGCCTTACCAGATGCGGCTGCACCCGCATTGACGATGAGGAGATTCATTATAAAGACGCGGACGGCCAGGAAAAAGTCATTGCCTATGACAATCTGATTCTTTCCACCGGCCTGGTTCCCCAGATAGCCCTGACTGAGAGCTTCTACGGCATCTGCCGGGACACCATAGCCATCGGCGACTGCATCCGCCCGTCCAGCATCATGAACGCGAACTTTGAAGGTTTCGTAAACGCCTTGAATATCTGAATGTGATAAAAATAAAAAGGAGATAGACAAATGAAAGACTACAAGAAACTGGTTCAGTCCGTCATCGCCGGAGTCGGCGGGGCTGACAACATCAACGACTGTATCCACTGCGCAACGAGACTTCGTTTCTCCCTGAAGGACGAGTCCAAGTTCGACCAGACAGCCCTGAAAGCGGTAGACGGCGTACTGGGAACCCTGGTAAGCTCCGGCTACTGCCAGGTACTCATCGGAACCCACGTAGGCGACGTTTACGCGGAGCTGATGAACGCGCCGGAGATGAAGGCAAAGGGTCTGAAGGCCAGCGACGCCATCGACGATCCGGCTACAGCAGGGGATAAGAAGACCGGCCTTCTGGACCGCTTCACCAAGATGATGTCCGACGTGTACGCGCCGTACATCCCGATTCTGGCTACCGGCGGTATCGCGTCCGGCGTTATCGGACTTTTGGCCAATATGGGCGTAGTAGACAGCGCGAGCCTGACCTACCAGACCTTTTACGCGATTTTCTATGCGCTGATTTACTTCTTCCCGATTCTGCTGGCGTTTACAGCAGGAAAGCATTTCAAATGTAACCCGTACGTAGCAGTGACACTGGGCGCGGCCATCATGTATCCGGGCGTGGCAGATCTCCTGGTAACCGGTGAAAAGGCGTCCCTTGTCGGTATCAACTTCACAGCGTACAATTTCAGCGGTTCCTTTATTCCGATTCTGCTGGCAGTATTCTGTATGAGCTATTTCGAAAAATGGCTGAAGAAGGTTCTTCCCCAGATGACCCAGTTTATTCTGGTTCCGTTTCTGTGCCTGATCGTGTTTGTACCGCTGACTATCCTGGTATTCGGACCCATTGGCGGCCTGGTTGCAAACGCCATCAACGCGGTATACGGCCTGGTAGGAGCAAGCAAGATTCTGGTAGGCATCGTAT
>USDU01000096.1 GCA_900553635.1 uncultured Lachnospiraceae bacterium
GCTGCTCTTCGCCTGCTTCTTTCGGCTGTCCTTCCTCTGCGTCCACTGCGGGATTCTCATCTCCGTCGTCAGACAGGACGATCTCTTCCTCTGCCGTCTTCGTGGTTGTCTCTTCTGTCCCTTCCGAGCTTCCGGCGCGCATATGCTCCGCTCCGCCCATCACGATTACCATGCAAAGCATGATGGCAATGGCTCTCTTTAGCATTTTACTTTTCATGGTTTCCTCCTTCCGCCTCGATGTCTCCTTCATCAAGTGCTCCGCTTATCAGTTTCAGCAGTTCCAGCGCGCTTCGGAAATTCTGCACTTTCTTCTCTTCTGTCCAGGTGACGCTTCCCTGCCAGGTAGAATTCTGCTGACTTACTATCTTTACTACGAAGGTATTAGTATTTTTCATAATCAGTCCATCCTATCTCTGTATCCCTTTGCAGTTCCCTGTTATTTTTTTCTATTATAAGAGATATTCTGTTACAAAATGCATTACAAAACAAATTTTTCCTTATTTTTTCACTTCATTTACCTGAATTTTGCATTCCTGTAATGCCAGCTCCAGAAGCTGCAGAAGCTCCAGCTCATTCCGGAACTCTTTCTTTTCATTTTGCTCAAGCCATAAAGCTTCGCCCTCCCAGGTGGAATTCTGCCGGTATCCCACCTGTATCAGCAGCGTGGCCAGCCGGCCTCTCTGCCCGGTCAGCTGTTCTTCGTCCGTCCGGCGCTCAGGCCGATTTTCTATATTATAAGGAACTTCCGCCGCCGGCTGCTTCCGAAAGCTCCGGCTCCTGGTTGAGGCCTGGGGAAATGCTATTCCGTCAAACAGGGCTTCCATCTGCTTCAGAAGCTCCAGAATGCTTTCGAACCGGACCGGCTGCTCTCCATAATAATGGTACATTCTGCCTCGTATCTCACCGTTCTCCAGTGTATCGATACAGACGTTGACCAGATTCGGAGAGGACAGATTCATAGATACTATATTTTTTCTGCTCATAGATGTCATCCTTCTTCGTCATACAGGGAAGTCACGCAGCAATGCAGCCGTTTCTCCCAGCTCTTGTGTTCCTTTGTAAATGAATCCGTAATCCGGCCGATTACGATCTGACAGTTCTCCCAGCTGATGCCGCCCAGCATCACCAGATACTGGCTGGCGCTGTAACGGGTGAACGCGTCCCCTCTCCGAAGAGAGCTATGTATTGCATCGCCCAGCTTTCCGGCCAGCTGCTCCAGCTTCTCCCCCTGTTCCATGGCCCGGCCCTGGCTGTCTGTCAGGGAGCAGACCAGAAGATAAACGGACCGGCCGCTGCGCTCCATATTCCGGCGTACCATGCGGTACACATCCCGGAAGCTGGGCGGCGTACAGTAAAACGCGCCCCAGTCCTTTTTATCCTCCTGCAGACCATGCTTGATGTCTTCCAACGTGCCGGGTCTGTTGCTGATATGGCTGCTCATATCCCGGAACTGTTCCATCATTCGCTCAGAGGGAGCCACGCCCAGCTCCTCCGCCAGCATCCGGGCTGTATTTTCATACTCCGCCATGGCCTCGTTATAACGATTCTGGGCGATATAGCAGTCGATTTTCACGGTCTGCCACTCCTCGAAGGGATACAGGCGACAGGCTGTCTCCACCAGACAGAGAATTTCGTCGTATTCCCTGCGCTTTTTCAGCCACTCGATGAGCCATGTCAGGGCGTCGCAGTACATTTTCTTATAGGAAGCTGCCGCCAGCAGCGCCCATTCCTGACCGGAAAGCTTGGGCAGGAACTCGCCGCGGTACATCTGACAGGCCGTCTTCAGCTGTTCCGCTTTTCTGACCTCGTCTGTCTCCTTTTCCGCTTCTTCTATCAGCTCCCGGAACTTCCAGACGTCCACATCCATTTCTTCCTTGCTGCTCCAGCGATACACGCCCTCCCGGATCGTAATAAAATCCTCCTCCGGCATTCCTGCGTCCAAAAGGAGCTTCCTGAGTCTGTGTGAGGTCACGCGAAGGCTGTTACCCGCGTCTGCCACCTCATCCACCCCGTAAAGGGCGTCAGCCAGTCTGCTCCTTGCCATTCCCGTTTCTTTTCTGTGAAGCAGCAAAAGAAGCAGTTCCATGGATTTTGTAATTTTATTTTTTCCTGATAAAATGGGATGGTCCCCATAGGTAATTTCTTCCTGCCCGAGCATTCGAACCTTTAGCATGAGTCTCTTCACTCTCTTCCTGTTTTTTCATAAACACTTTTCGTTTTCCATATAGTCTTATATTATCATCGCGGAGATCCACTGCCCACTATCCGAAAGGTTAGTTTTTCAGCGGTTTCGTTTTTTCCCTATGATTTTCGGCAAAATATGCTATAATGGATACAACTGCTTCAGGAGGTGGTTTCCAATGAAAAAACTGGATATAGCCAAAACAATCCAGCTTATCGTATTTCTGATTCTCACTCTGGCCAGCATCGATCTGGTGCTTCTGGATCCGGAGCTTTACCATATGGCCGGCTCGGACACCCGCGTGCGTTTTCTCTGCGGCGTGCTCTGGCTGGTGCTTCTTTTATCCTTCGTCTTTCTTCTGACGGATTTTATCCTGTTATCTTCCTATAAAAAGGATTACCGGGAGCTCAACCATGTGGTCCATTCCGATCCGGTAGCCGGCATTGCCAACCGCTTCAGCTGCGACGCGCTGATTGACCGTTATCTGGATAAGCCTCTGCCCGACCGCATGGGCTGCATCATGTTCGATCTGACGAATCTCCGGGATATCAACCGCCGGTACGGCCATATGCAGGGGAATATCCTGATTCGGGATTTTTCCAACATTCTCCGCCTGACCTCCCTGGATCTCTGCTTCGTGGGGCGTAACGGCGGCAATAAATTTCTGGCGCTTTTCGAAGACTGTTCCCAGGAGAAGCTTCAGCTTTTTCTTGACCGGGTACAGCAGAAGACGGATGCCCACAACGCCATGGAAGGCGCTTATCCCATTGTCTATCAGTATGGCATCGCCTTTGAGGACGGGGAGGCCGCTCCCACTATCACCGAGCTGATTGCTCTGTCCAACCAGCGCATCTACAAGGAGCAGGACCATGAATAATCTGGATCAGCAATATATCGCCGGACTCGCTGACCTGGCTGCCCTGGGCGACAGCAATGCTTTCGCGGAGCTTTACGCAGCCACTTTTCAGCAGCAGTACCGCTTTTCCTACGACTATCTCCAGGATGAATACCTGGCCCGCGACGCCCTGCAGGAGACCTACATTCAGGTGCTCCGGAATCTGGATTCCCTGCAGGATTCCGGGCTTTTTCTTCCCTGGCTCTCTTATCTGAACTATCATGCCTGCCTGGAGCGCCGTCTTCTGCGGACCGGCCCTGCCCGTTCTCCGGAAGACCTTACCTTCTCCATCGGCGATCACGAATATACGCTCCGACAGCTTCGGATTCTCCCCTTTACGGAGGCCCAGGCGCTGTCCATGCGCTATTTTGACCATATGCCCATCCGGCGCATTGCCCGGCTTCTGCATCTGCGCCCTACCGCTGTCTCCCGCTACCTGATCCGCGGGGAAAAGCGTCTGCGCGCGATTCTGAACCTGTAAAGGAGGCATTTCCCATGATGCTTTTCAAGAAAAAGACGGCTCCGGCGCTTTCCGAAGCTCTGGCAGACCGTATGCTGGAAAATATCTTCGACACCTGTCAGGCGGAGCCCAATACCATTCCGCTGAAGACCTTGATTTCCTATACCCGTTACCGCAGGGAGCGTTTTTCCTTCCAGAAGATTCTTCTGGTGGTGATTCTCCTGCTGTTCTGCCTGCTGCCCTTTCTGTTTCTCTATCCCGGGGTCAGCCTGCAGCTTCAGCCTACGGACACCCCCTGGCTGCCCACCTACCGGATCGACGTGGATACGCTTCTGCCCGTCAGCAGCGTCTATGCAGAAGTGGACGGCGCCCGGCTTCTGGTAGCTGCCGCCGGGGAGAATACCTACAGCGTCGAGCCCCGCGCCAATGGCACGCTGTCCGTGACTGTGACGCTTATCAATAACCAGTATCAGACTGTGACGGTTCCTGTCTCCGGCATTGACACCGAAGCGCCTGCCTGCTCTTCTTATTCCCAGAAGGACGGGAAGGTCTGGCTGACTCTGGAGGATTCCGGCTCCGGCGTGGATTACAGCAGTATCACGGCCCTTGATCAGGATGGCCGTCAGGCTGCGCCCCTTCAGGTGGACGAGGCCGGACAGACGGCTGTATTCTCCTGCCCGGAGCATTTTCTGGACGTCTGCGTCCCCGATCGGGCCGGCAATACCCTGCATCTTCGCATTACCATGAAATAGGAAAGGATTTTCCCTTATGAAGCTCTTTTTCATCTGTATACTGCTTCTTCTGTCCGGCTGCGGCAGCCCGGCTTCCGACGGTTCATCCGCGCAGGATCCGTCGCTTCCGCCCCGAACCACCGTAACGGAATTTCTGCTGCCATCCGCCGATGGAACCGACGTCTACGGAAATGATTTCGTCTCCATCGATGCTTCCAATACCTCCGAGGGCTACGTGATGGTCCGCTACACCGGCCCGGCAGATAAATCCCGGCTTCAGATGACCGCGCCCGACGGCACGCTCTACTCTTATTTTCTGAAGCCCGGCGATTATCAGACCTTTCCCCTGTCCGGCGGCAGCGGCTCCTACCACCTGGAGATCTACGAGCACGCCTATGATAACAAGTACGCTCTTGCATTTCCCCAGGACCTTGAGGTTTCGCTCCGGGATGAATTCAAGCCCTTCCTTTATCCGAACCAGTACTGCTGGTACACGGCGGACAGTGAAGCTGTAACATACGGGATGGAGCTTTCCGACGCTTCCACCTCGGATCTGAATTATGTGGAGCAGGTCTATGATTACGTCACCGGCACCATTTCCTATGACGAGGAACTGGCGAAAAATATTCCCACGGACTATATTCCGGATATCGACGCTGCGATGGCTTCGAAAAAGGGAATCTGCTTCGACTACGCTTCCCTGATGGCCGCCATGCTCCGATCCCAGGGAATTCCCACGAAGCTGGAGGTGGGCTATTCCGGGCAGGCTTACCACGCCTGGATCAGCGTCTATCTTCAGGAGACCGGCTGGGTGGACGGCATCATTTCCTTCGACGGGAAGGACTGGACGCTGATGGATCCCACGCTGGCGGCCGGCAACGACCGGGCTTCCGTAAAGAAGTATATCGGCGACGGCAGCCATTACACTGTAAAATACACGTATTAACCATACGGGACGGAGGTTATTATGGACGAAATTAAGATAAAACAGAAAGCATTTTCCAATCCGGAGCTGGCAGCCTTCTGCGGGCAGCTGAGTCTTATCCTGCACTCCGGCATTTCCTCTCTGGAAGGAATTTCCATTCTGTTAGAGGACAGTAAGGACCCGGAGGAGCAGGCGGTGCTTCAGGCTCTGCTGGAACGCTTACAGGAGACCGGAAGCCTCGCCGCAGCCTTTGCGGACGCCGGCCTTTTCCCCGCCTATCTTCTCTCCATGACGGAGCTCGGCGAACAGACCGGTACCCTGGACGAGGTCATGAAGGCTCTGTCGCTCCACTATGAGCGTGAGGAAGCCATAAGCCGCAATGTCAAAAATGCCCTGACCTATCCGCTTATTATGTCAGCCATGATGATAGCAGTCATCGTCATTTTACTTGTAAAGGTCATGCCAATCTTCCAGCAGGTGTTCCGGCAGCTGGGTACGGAGATGACCGGATTTTCCCGGGCGCTTATGGGACTCGGCACAGCGCTCAACCGCTATGCCATCCTGTTCATTGTACTTCTTCTGCTGGTAATCGCGGCGGCCTTTACCGGAACACACACTGCGGGCGGACGGCGGTTTTTCCGGAAAATCGGACTTCATTTTCCACGGATCCGGTCCATGCAGGAGCAGCTTTCTGTCTGCCGCTTTGCCAGTGGTATGGCTATCTCCCTGAAAAGCGGTCTCACCCAGGAGCAGAGTCTGGAGCTGACAGAGCGGCTGATCGAAGACACTGATTTCTGTAAGAAGCTGGAAGCCTGCCGGGACGGGCTGTCTGAGGGACAGGATCTGGCGGCTCTCCTGCATCAGGAGCAGATTCTGACCGGCGTCTACGCGCGGATGGCTTCCATCGGCGCGCGGACCGGGGAACTGGATGTGGTACTGGAACGAATCGCCGATCTCTGCCAGGAGGATCTGGATGATCGGATGAACCGGACCCTGGCTGTTCTGGAGCCTACGCTGGTCATCACCCTGTCCCTCATTGTGGGCGTGATTCTGCTGTCTGTGATGCTGCCGCTGATGGGCATCCTGTCCAGTCTTTAGGAGGTGCTGCCCATGCGTTTTCAAATGGAGAGAAAATACCGGCCACAGCTTCGGCTGCTTTTGTCCGTCTCTGTCTTCGCGGTCATCCTTCTCTGCTTTTATCTGGGGGTACAGTCCCTTTCGGCAGATACGGACCGGCGGCAGCGGGACAGCCTTGAGGCAGCCCTGAACCGGGGTATTACTTACTGCTACGCAGTGGAGGGCGCTTACCCCGAAAGCCTGGAATACCTGACGGAGCATTACGGACTGACCTATGATCACGACCGCTTTTTCGTGGATTACCGCGTCTCCGGAGCCAATCTGTATCCGGATGTGACGATTCTGGAGGTGAAATGAGTATGCAGACACGGCGTGACCCCCATCATCTCATAGATGTTCTTTTTCCGGCGGCCCTGCTCTTCGTATTCGCCTTCTCGGCGGTGTCGGTGGTTCTGCTGGCTACCGGAGTGTACCGGGACACGGCGAGCCATTCTTCCCGGAGCTATACGGCGGAAACGGCGCTGGCATACCTGACGGAGAAAGTACATCAGAATGACGCGGACGGACAGATCGATATCGGAACCTTCGACGGCTGCGAGGCTCTTCAGATCCGGCAGTCTTATGGGGATTCGGACTATACTACTTATATCTACGCCTATGAAGACGCCTTGCGGGAGCTGTTTGTAAAGGACGGCGCGCCCGCGTCTGCAGAGGATGGCAGGGCAATCCTGGCTGTCTCGTCGCTCAGCTTCACAAGGCCGGATGACGGCCTGCTCTCCTTCTCCTGCACCAATACGGACGGCACGACTGCCCGGGCTGTCGTTCAGGTACGAAGCACGAAAGGGGGCGCAGCTTCATGAAAATGACACATCGCCCCCGTACATCCAGCCTGTTTCTGCTGGAGCTGATTTTTTCCATTCTGTTTTTCTCGGTGGCAAGCGCAATCTGCATACAGATCTTTGTGCGGGCCCATACCTTAAGCCGGGACGCCCGGGCGCTGCATACGGCGGTGTCCGCCTGCTCGGACGCAGCGGAGATCGGAAGCAATGCCGGAACCGCGGCAGACGCCGCAGAAAAGCTGGCTGCCCTGTACGCGGACGCAGCAGCCGAGGATCCGGCTTCGGATAATGATTCCGTTTTCACAGTAGCTGTGGGATTTGACGCGGAGCTTCAGCCCTGCGCGGCAGACGCGGACGCAGCGGCATATCTGCTGACAGCGGACTTTTCCGAACGAGGAAAGCTGCTGCGCTGCAAAGCGATTATGACAAAAAAGAATTCTTCAGCGGAAATTTACCGGCTGGAGACCGTTCACTATTTATCGGGAGGAACCGCGGATGAATAAGGAGAAAAAAAGTGTTCCCTTTCTGAGCATCGGATCTTCTTCCCTTCTGGTGGTCTTTCTGGTGCTTTGCCTGGTGATATTCGCGATGCTGACTCTTACCGGCGCCCAGAGTGATTACCGTCTCAGCAGACAGCTGGCAGACCGGCGGACAGCCTACTATGCCGCCTGCAATCAGGCAGAGGAGCAGATCGCGTCGCTGGACGCAGCCGGGGAATTGAAACATATGACGGAAAGCCTCAGCTTTCAGGTGCAAATCAGCGATCGCCAGGCGCTTTTCGTGGAGCTTTCCCCGGACGGCACGGACGGATATGTAATCTCCGCCTGGCAGACCATCAGCACCGGGGACTGGAATTCCACTTCCGGTTCACCGGGAATCGGGATTTCCAATGAAGACTGAAAATTCAGGGAGGATCACTATGGATATTGTTACGATTTTAAAACAGGCAGTGGGGGAAAATGCGTCGGATGTGTTTATTGTGGCAGGTCTTCCCTGCTCTTTCCGCAAAAACGGTACGCTTTACCAGATAAATGAAGAACGGCTGCTGCCGCCGGATACAGAAGACCTGCTGAACAACATCTACAGGCTGGCAGGCAGCCGGGATATGACGGCCCTGCACGAACACGGCGACGACGACTTCGCCTTCGCGATTCAGGGCGTGTCCCGCTTCCGTGTCAGCGCCTACAAGCAGCGCGGAGCGCTCTCAGCCGTGATCCGTGTGATCACCTTCCAGCTGCCGGACTACACAGACCTGGGAATTCCGCCGTATATCATCAATTCCACCGCATCCGGAAGCGGCATGATTCTGATTACAGGCCCGGCAGGCAGCGGAAAATCCACAACCCTGGCCTGCATGATCGATCACATCAATCAGACACGGGATGCGCATATCATCACGCTGGAGGATCCGCTGGAATTTCTGCACCGCCA
>USDU01000097.1 GCA_900553635.1 uncultured Lachnospiraceae bacterium
GTACATCCTCAATACCAAGTTCAAAGCATCCGGCATGAAGAGTATGTCTGCTTTCCTGCGCAAGCTGATCTTATATGGATATGTGTATGATGTCGATTACAGTTATCTGCGGAATTACAATACGGAACTGGGGCGTATCAGCTCCAGTTTAAACCAGATCGCAAAGAGGGTAAACAGCACCGGAAACATTTATCAGGAGGACATAGACGAAGTAAAGGAGTTGATGAATGAGGTATGGCTTACACAAAAATCCATGCTATCAAAGCAACCGTTGATAAAGCCATAGAGTATATCTGCAACCCGGACAAAACCGATGAACAAATCTATGTTTCGTCTTATGCGTGTGCGCCCGAAACTGCAGCAATTGACTTTAAATATACGCTTGACCATTGCAGGGAAAACAGTCCCAACAAAGCCTATCATCTGATACAGGCTTTTGCTCCGGGCGAGGTCGGTTATGAGGAAGCGCACCGCATCGGAAAGGAGCTTGCAGACAAGGTTTTAGAAGGAAAATATTCGTATGTTGTCACCACACATATTGATAAGGGGCATATACACAATCATATCATCTTTTGTGCGGCTGACAACATTGAATATAACAAATACCATGACTGCACACAGACCTACCACCGCATCCGCCACTTGAGTGATGCTCTGTGCAAAGAACACAATCTTTCCGTCATCATTCCCGGCGGTGAACGTGGAAAAAAATACAAGGAATGGCAGTCTGAGCAGAATGGTTCAACCTGGAAAACACAGCTTCGGCGGGACATCAATTTTTGTATCAAATCGGCTTCCACTTACGAAGAATTTCTGCTTCTGATGCGGGCAAAAGGTTACGAAATCAAAGGGGAAACTTTTGGAGAAGATGCTGCGAAATATATCTCTTTCCGACCTCTGGACAAGGAGCGTTTTGTGCGTGGCAGTGCTAGGTCTTTAGGGAAAGAATACACAAAGGAACGTATCCGGGAACGCATTGAAAAGAAGTGGGAACGAAAGGCAGTTATCCCGAAAAAGGATTACTCCACCCGCAGGCTCATTGACACCTCGGACGAGAAATTCCAGAACAGTCCCGGACTGCAACAGTGGGCGGCAATCGAGAATCTGAAAATCGCCGCACAAAGCTATAATGAAGCTGGTTCTCTCTCCGATTTGGAGCATAAGATTACTGTAAAAACCGAAGCGGGCAAGTCCGCCAAACAGAGCGTTGTGGAACTGGAACATCGCATGAAAGACCTTGCAGAAATCATCAAATATGCCGAGCAGTACAAAGACAACCGCTCCTATCATATCGCCTACAAGAAAGCCAAGAACCCGGACGCTTATTTTCGCAGATACGAGAGCCAGATCATCCTATATGGCGGTGCAAGGCGGGTGCTTGAACAAGCAGGCATCAAGCTAAAAGGATTGAATGTGGATAAGCTGCGAGCCGAGTATCAGGCATTGGAAACGCAGAAAAAAGAACTGACCGCAACCTACAAGAACTGTGAAAAAGAGGTGCGGGATTTAATGCGGAAACAGGAAAATCTTGACCGGTATCTCGGACGGACACAAACCGATCCGGTGCAGGAACAATTTAAGAAAAAGAATAATCCTATCTTGTAGCTTGTTAATAATGACACCATGTATTATACTTAATTTATTACCACAAACACTTAGGAGATACTATGGCGAAAACAGGTGTGATTGGAGCAGGCAGCTGGGGAACGGCTCTTGCGCTGGTGCTTCACAATAACGGGCACGAAGTGACCCTCTGGTCTCACTCGGCGGCTTCGGTGGAGAGTCTTTTAAAGAACCGGGAGCTTAAGGATAAGCTTCCGGGCGTAAAGATTCCCGAAGCGATTCAGATTACCAATGATTTGCAGCAGGCCGTGAAGAACATGGACATGCTGGTGCTGGCGGTTCCGTCCGCCTGCATCCGCAGCACGGCCCACAATATGGCTCCCTGCGTGGCGGACGGTCAGTTAATCGTATGCGTATCCAAGGGCATTGAGGAAAGCACATTGAAGATTATGACCGAGGTCATCGAAGATGAGATTCCAAACTGCCGTGCGGCGGTATTGTCGGGACCCAGCCATGCAGAAGAAGTTAGCCGGGGCTTACCGACTACGGTGGTGGCAGGCGCCCATGACCGGGAGACAGCAGAGTACATCCAGAATCTCTTTATGAATCAGGTATTCCGTGTATACACAAGCCCGGATATGCTGGGCATCGAGCTGGGAGGTGCCCTGAAAAATGTGATTGCGCTGGCGGCAGGTATCGCGGACGGCCTGGGCTACGGCGACAACACAAAGGCAGCCCTCATTACCCGGGGAATCGCGGAAATGAGCCGCATCGGCATCGCCATGGGCGGACGCCAGGAGACCTTCAACGGCCTGTCCGGTATTGGCGATCTGATTGTAACCTGTGCCTCGGTACACAGTCGGAACCGGAAGGCCGGTTACCTGATGGGGCAGGGCCGCACCATGCGGGAGGCCATGAACGAGGTGAAAATGGTGGTCGAAGGCGTCTATTCCGCCAAGGCAGCTGTGGCTCTTGCACGGAAATATAACATCGAAATTCCGATTATCGAGCAGGTCAACAAGGTACTATTTGAGGACAAGTCCCCAAAGGAGGCCGTGACCGAGCTGATGCTTCGCGATAAAAAAATCGAAAATTCACAACTCCCCTGGGAGTAGGAGGGAGGGCCGCCTGTGCGCTGTTACAACTGCAATAAGAAATTTGACTACGAGAAATATTACGGCATCTGTCCCAAATGCGGCTGCTTTAACCGGCAGGAGACTGCTGAGGAACAGCATGAGGCCGTGCACGACCGCTTTGGCGACAGCTCCGATGAGGACTGTCATAGAAGCCACCGAACCTTCAGCGCCCATCCAGGCGAAGAACGGGAAGGCAGTTTTACCTATCAGGAGGATGGGTATACCTACACGGCTTTCGAGGGGGAGACGGCGAAGAAAAAGGGTGTGGGCTTCTTTGTGTTCTGCCTCCTGTTCTTTGTGCTCAGCGTGTTCCTGCTGATTGGAACCATAATCTATACGACAGTCAATCCCATGGTAAGCGTATTTGTGACTGATCCGGAGAATGGAAGCGGTCTGGAAATCGTGAAACATGAGGCGGGTGCTTCTTTTATCTTCCAGGAGAAAATGACGCTGCAGGTACTGGAGTGCCGGGAGGTGGCAGATTCGAGTATCTTCCCAACCATGGAAGAGGGAAAAAAGCTGGTGGCGGTTCATGTACAGGGCGAAAGCGACGGCCAGTACGAGGATTACAACGGGCTTTATGGCATCTATCTGGAGACAGAAGGCCATTATCGGGAACCCATTTCCAGCTATTATTTTGAGCCCTACGCGCAGATTCTGGGCGTGTATCCGGCGCTGGATGACAGCTCCTTCAAAGGGGAGACATACTGCGACGGCTGGTACGGTTTCCTGGTGGATGCTGACGCGGACACAGCAGTACTGTGGTTGGACGAGTACGACTGCACGGACTGGGACGGAGGCAACCTGCTCCGCAGCCATAGGATCGAGCTGCCCATCAAGAGCCTGACCGATGATGAGGCCGCAGAATTGGAGCAGGCCGCAGATGAGGCAGAGGCGGAAGGTCTGCTGCCGGAAGACTTTGAAGCGCAGGATGGAGGTGCCGGGGATGGAATCTAGGACAACGGAGAAAAATACACTGATATTTCGGATTGTCGGCAGTATCTTTCTGGTCTTGGGAATTATTTTCCTGGCAGTCACCCTTAAGCTTTGGCTCAGAGGGAGTATTCCCGGCATGATGACCGCGGATACCGGTGGCTCCTACTGTACTCTGGAACCCATTGGCAGCGAACGCCTGGGCGACACCTACGAGGGCGCACAGGCAGAGGACGGCTACGCCTTCTACCGGCTGGATTTCCAGGTCACCAACGAGGGAGATGAGACCCGCTACATGGACAACTACTACGGTATCTATTTTAACGAGGATAACGGCAGGTATAACGATGTACTGGACTGGTGGGGCACCGAAGAAGAGGAGTCCCGCCCCCGATTCCTGTTCGAAGACTACGACTACACCTACCTCCCCGCAGGCCGCATCGGTACCTATCAGCAGGTTGTGCAGATCCTGGACGGCGTGAAGAGCTTCACGGTGGATTATTATCCGGGGGATGTAAGCGGAGAGAGAATCAGTTTTGATATGACAATCGAATAACGGACGAACAATCCAAAACGTAGATCTCCGGAGAGAAACAGAAAGCCCTCGGGGGGACGTTAGCTGATTTTCCGTAGGGACGAGCAGGAAAATCAGCGTGTCCCCCGAGGGCTTTCTGTTTCTCCCCGGAGTCTACAACCTTCCGTTCTATCAACCTCATTTTCCCAAATTAAGCATTGACAAAAAGCACCTCGCGGTATACAATGTAAAAAGTGATGCGGCACTTTAACACGTCAAAGCATCGTGGCGTCAAAGCGTCAGCGCCGCAAAATGGAGGATATACAGGAGGATATACTATGAAAAAGTTACTCGCATTAGCACTGGCAGGAACCATGACCCTGTCACTGGCAGCCTGCGGAGGAAGCAAGGCTGATACCACAACCGCAGCAGAAACCACAGAGACCACTGATACCGCAGACGCGGCTTCCACAGACGGACAGACCTACACCGTAGGTATCTGCCAGCTGGTACAGCATGAGGCACTGGACGCAGCAACACAGGGCTTCAAGGACGCTATCGTAGAAGCACTTGGCGAAGACAATGTAACCTTCGAGGAGCAGAATGCATCCGGAGATTCCGCTACCTGCGCGACCATCATCAATCAGCTTGTATCTGACAATGTAGACCTGATTCTTGCAAATGCCACACCGGCTCTCCAGGCAGCAGCACAGGGAACCGATACCATCCCGGTACTGGGAACCGCTGTTACCGAGTATGGCGTAGCACTTGATATCGACAACTTCGACGGCCTGGTAGGAACCAACGTATCCGGAACTTCTGACCTGGCTCCGCTTGACCAGCAGGCAGCTATGTTGAACGAGCTGTTCCCGGATGCGAAGAACGTAGGACTTCTGTACTGCTCTGCTGAGGCAAACTCTCAGTACCAGGTAGACACCGTACAGGCAGCTCTGGAAGATCTGGGCTATACCTGCAAACAGTATTCCTTCTCTGATTCCAATGACCTTTCTTCTGTAGCAACTACAGCAGCAAGCGAGAGTGATGTCATCTACGTGCCGACTGACAATGCAGTAGCATCCAACACCGAGATCGTCCGCAACATCTGTGAGCCGGAGAAGGTTCCGGTAATCGCAGGTGAGGAAGGTATCTGTGCAGGATGTGGTGTGGCAACTCTTTCCATCAGCTACTATGACCTGGGTGTAGCTACCGGTAAGATGGCAGTGAAGATTCTGACCGGCGAGGCAAACGTATCCGAGATGCCGATCGAGTACGCACCGGAGTTCACAAAGAAATACAATCCGGAGCTGGCAGAGGCTATGGGCGTAACCATCCCGGATGACTATGTAGCAATTGAGACAGCAGAGTAAGCTGTAACAGCGCATTTTGCATGAATTTAAAAAGCGGGTAAAAAGGACTTCCCTTTTTGCCCGCTTTTTGATATAATATTGAAGGCTTTACGCAATTTTGCGTAATTACAAGGCAGGAGGAAGTAAAAAGTGGATATTTTAAAGTTTTTGAATGCTCTGCCGGGACCCTGTGCCCAGGGACTGATCTGGGGTATTATGGCAATCGGCGTGTACATCACCTATAAGGTGTTGGATTTGGCGGATCTGACGGTAGACGGAACCATGGCTACCGGAGGCGCGGTCTGTATTATGATGATGCAGAGTGGCCATTCCGTATGGATGTCCCTGTTTGTGGCGTTCCTGGCAGGTATGCTGGCAGGTCTGGTGACCGGTTTATTCCATACAGCCATGGGAATTCCGGCGATTCTGGCAGGAATCTTGACCCAGCTGGGACTCTACTCGATCAATCTCCGTATCATGGGGGAAAAGGCAAACCAGGCCCTGGCTTTCGGAAAGTATGACCAGATTGTTTCCCTTCGCTGGGTAAAGGGTGTTCCCTTCTATCAGAACACCAATTTCGTAGCGGGCATATTTGTACTGGTTATCATTGCGATTCTCTACTGGTTCTTCGGAACCGAGCTTGGCTGCTCCATCCGTGCGACCGGTAACAATGAAAACATGTCCAGAGCCCAGGGTATCAACACCAACACCAGCAAAATGCTCGGTCTGATGATTTCCAACGGCATCGTGGCACTGTCCAGCGGACTGTACGCTCAGTACAATGGTTTTGCGGATGTCAATGCGGGTCGTGGCGCCATCGTTATCGGACTGGCAGCCGTTATCATTGGAAATGTTCTCTTCGGAAAAATCAGCCGTAACTTTGGCTTTAAGCTGTTTACGGTGGTGCTTGGCGCTATCATTTACTGGATTGTATACCAGCTGGTTATTATGGCGGGCTTAAATGCCAACGACATGAAACTGATTTCCGCTCTGGTCGTAGCTATTTTCCTGGCTATTCCGTACCTGAAGGGCAAATATTTTGCAAAACCGGTAAAAAAGGGAGGTACGGCAAATGCTTAGAGTAGAAAATGTATGGAAGACCTTTAACGCAGGCACCGTAAATGAGAAAACCGCGCTGGCAGGCCTGAACCTGCATCTGAACGAGGGTGATTTCGTTACCGTTATCGGTGGCAACGGAGCCGGAAAGTCCACCATGCTGAACGCAGTGGCAGGCGTATGGCCGGTAGATGAAGGAAAGATTTTTATCGACAGCGTAGATGTGACAAAGCTGCCGGAGCATAAGCGCGCGGCTTATCTGGGGCGTGTATTTCAGGATCCCATGACCGGAACCGCAGCGGGCATGCAAATCGAGGAAAATCTGGCGCTGGCTGCCAGAAGAGGAGCAAAGCGTTTCTTAAAGCCCGGTATTACCCAGAAGGAGCGGGAGTATTATAAAGAGCGTCTGGCAAGTCTGGGTCTGGGGCTCGAGGATCGCCTGACCAGTAAAGTGGGCCTTCTGTCCGGCGGACAGAGACAGGCGCTGACCCTTTTGATGGCTACATTGAAGAAACCGCGTCTGCTGCTTCTCGATGAGCATACAGCAGCCCTGGATCCGAAAACCGCGGCCAAGGTACTGGACGCCACCGACCGCATTGTTGGCGAGGATCAGCTGACCACCCTGATGATCACCCACAATATGAAGGACGCCATCGTACACGGCAACCGTCTGATCATGATGTACGAGGGCCATATCATATACGATGTGGCGGGCGAGGAGAAGAAAAACCTGAAAGTATCCGACCTGCTGGCCAAATTCGAGGAAGTCAGCGGCGGAGAGTTTGCCAACGACCGGATGATGCTGACAAATTAGGGGATAAAATCGGAGTAAGATTCCCTGTTTAAAAGGTTGACAACGGGTGTCGAACTTGGTAGAATCAATAGAAAGCTTTGACTGCGCAGACAGGACAACTGTCCGCGCAGTGAACACTTAAAAGGGAAGGGAAAACTATGAAACGAGTTGTATTTTCTATTCTGGTCGATAATACCTCCGGCGTGTTAAGCCGTATCGCAGGCCTGTTCAGCCGCCGTGGTTACAATATCGACAGTTTGACGGTTGGTGTAACCGCCGATCCCCGTTATTCCCGAGCTACCGTAGTAGCCAAGGGCGACGAGATTATTATGCAGCAGATTGAGAATCAGCTGAATAAGCTGGTAGACGTGATTGATATCAAGCGCCTGGAGCCCGAGACTTCTATCTGCCGCGAGCTGATTATGATTAAGCTGAAGGTCAGTGAAGAGAACCGTCAGTCCCTGATCGCCGTAGCGAATATTTTCCGTGCGAAGATTGTGGATGTGGCGAAAGAATCTCTGGTCATCGAGCTGACCGGTAATCAGTCTAAGATTGAGGCATTTATCGATCTCTTAAGCGGATATGAGATTCTGGAGCTGGCGAGAACCGGTATTACCGGCCTGTCCAGAGGTACCTTCGATGTGAAGATGTACGACGAGGACGGCAAACTGATGGATTACGATTTCAGCTAATCCGACAGTACTTATGTTACGATACTTCAGGTGACTACATTACCGGCTGCGGGCCGGATGCCGCCGCCTCAAGCATAAATTATTTACACAAAGTAAAATGGAGGAATGAAAAAATGGCAAAGATCTATTATCAGGAAGACTGCAATCTGTCTCTGCTGGATGGAAAAACCATCGCAGTAATCGGATACGGCAGCCAGGGACATGCACAGGCACTGAACGCGAAGGAGTCCGGATGCCATGTCATTATCGGTCTTTATGAGGGAAGCAAATCCTGGAAGAGAGCAGAGGAGCAGGGATTTGAGGTTTATACAGCGGCAGAGGCTGCAAAGCGCGCAGACATTATCATGATTCTGATCAACGATGAGCTGCAGGCAGCTATGTACAAGAAGGATATCGAGCCGAACCTGGAAGAGGGCAACATGCTGATGTT
>USDU01000098.1 GCA_900553635.1 uncultured Lachnospiraceae bacterium
TGCTGAAGCAACCGCGCCTCGGCGCGAGAATGTGCCAATGGCACATTCTTTTTCATGAAAATGATTGCAATAGGATTGGAAGCTGGTATAAAATCAGGAAAGTGAAAACTTCTCTGATTTTTGCTTGGCGATCATAAATGATGAAAAATAAGGCATATTGTTTTCAGAGCCTGGATGTACTATAATACTGGCTAAGAGAAAAAGACAGGATACGGTGAATGATATGGAACAGGTACAGCATGAGATCCCGCCGCTCTACGATGAGCATTCGAAAATTTTGATTCTGGGCAGCTTTCCGTCGGTGAAATCGCGGGAAGGGCATTTTTTCTACAATCATCCGCAGAATCGATTCTGGCGCGTTCTGGCGGCCGTGACGGGGCAGGAGACGCCGGGGACGATTCTTGAGAAGAAGGAGTTCTTGCTTAGGAGCGGCATTGCCCTGTGGGATGTGATCGCAAGCTGCGAGATCGAGGGCTCCAGTGACAGCAGTATCCGGAACGTGGTGCCCAATGATATCCGCCCCATATTGGAGACAGCGGATATCCGTCAGATCTATGTAAACGGCGGTACGGCGGAGAAGCTGTATAAAAAATACATTTTCCCGGAGACGGGACGGGCAGCGGTGCGGCTGCCATCCACCAGTCCGGCCAACGCGGCGTGTTCATTGGACAATCTAATCGGGCAGTGGAAGGTCATAGGGGAGAGCTTAAACCAGTAGCGAGCCTGCGGGCACAGTGGAAAGCGGTTATTGCAAAAATCGTATCAAGTTGTCATAGATTGGCTATACTTATGCAAACATTTGAGATATAATAACGGCAGAAAATAAGAACGAAAACCGGGCGGATTTCCCCGGAGAAAGAGGTATAGAATGCGGGTAGGAATGGGATATGACGTACACAGACTGGTGGAGGACCGAAAGCTGATCCTGGGCGGCGTGGAAATTCCCTATGAGAAAGGACTTCTGGGACACTCCGACGCAGATGTGCTGCTTCACGCGATTATGGACGCTCTTCTGGGCGCAGCGGCCCTCGGCGACATCGGAAAGCATTTCCCGGACACGGATCCGGCATATAAAGGCATCTCCAGTATCAAGCTTCTGGAGCATGTGGGGAAGCTTCTGGAGGAGCAGAATTATGTGGTGGGCAATATCGACGCCACCATCATCGCCCAGCGCCCGAAGATGGCGCCCCATATTCCTCAGATGCGGGCAAATGTGGCGAAGGCTTTACAGATTGAAGAAAGCCAGATTAACATCAAGGCTACTACAGAAGAGGGCCTCGGTTTTACCGGCACCGGCGAGGGCATTTCTTCTCAGGCCATCTGCGCTCTGATTCCGGTGGCGAATTACGCCTATGAAGATGTGATGCAGCTTCCGAACGGCTGCCCGGGCTGCGGCGGCTGCCAGAAGGCAGAATAGAGCAGCCTATGCCGGTGATTTGGGCGGCGGACATGGCAGATTGGAAAAACAGATATACAGACGAGGTGTAAGCTATGGAGAAGCAGGAACTAAAAACCCAAAAACTGGAAGTGAGATATCTGAAAGATGACGAGCGGATACGTTCCCGGGAACTCTACGAGGAAGTCTTTGTGGAGGATGCGGACGGGTTTTCAGAGCTCTATTACAAAATCAAGGCCCGGGACAATCAGATCCTTGTGGCGGAAAACGACGGCGCCATCGTCTCCATGCTGCACCGGAATCCCTATACCTTCCGGTTCCGCGGCGCGTCCGTTCCGGCAGATTATATCGTAGCGGTGGCTACCAAAGTGACCTGCCGCCATCAGGGCCTGATGCGGACACTGCTCACAAAGGCCCTGCAGGACATGTACACCGACGGCCGCCCCTTCACTTTCCTGATGCCGGCAGACGAGGCCATTTACACGCCCTTTGATTTCCGTCTCATGGGAAATGATGACGAGGAGGGCCTGGTGGCCCAGGGCAGCGAAGAACTGGCGGAGGACTACGAACTGTTCGTGGAAAAGGATGAAGCATATCAGAAGCGCCATATCGACTGGCCGGAATGGGAGAGTACGCCTATGATGCTGCGGCTGGTGGATATCGCAAAGTTCGTGGAGCACATCGGCGCGGAGGAGCCCCAGAGTCTGGTGCTCCGTATCACCGACCTGATTCTGCCGGAAAATGACGGCGTATTCTGCTGGGACTTCACCGAGGATGGCAGCCGTCTCACCCGCTGTGACGCGGAGCCGGAGCTCACCATTTCCATCGCGGATCTGGGCAGCTTTCTCTTCGGCATGCTGGGCGCGGAGGAACTTCCGGGCATTACTAAGACGGCATTTCAGAAGCTGGAGCAGGTGCGCGTGGTGGACGGCGTCTACATCAATGAGCTGGTGTAAGCACGTGTACAAACAAAAACAGGAATATTTCCTGAAATTAGCCGCAAAGGCTTGACAAAAGGAGCATTTTTGCATATCCTATAAAGGAAGTAAATGAGAAAAAGGCGAAGAACGGAAAAGTAATCCGCTTCCAAAGCGTCAGAGAGAAGCTGTCATCGGCTGCAAGCAGCTTTCGCGGGAGGGACGGATGAAGTGCATCCGGGAGCTGATCCGGTGAACAGGCAGAGGATTTTGAAAAATAGAAGAAGCCTGCAGCCGGGTACGTAAGCCCGCACGTTACGCGGAAAAAGGGAAAAGGCGAGAGCCTTTTAAAAAGAGTGGAACCGCGGATTCTTTCGTCTCTTATGGAGAAGAAAGGATCCTTTTTTATTCCATTTTTATCCCGAGGCATAAAAAGGGGAGCAGCATGGGAATCATAAAGTATATCAACGAAGAAATCCAGGTGATACGGGAGAGGGATCCGGCTATCAAGACCTCGGCCGAGGTGCTTCTGTACCCCTGTTTCTGGGCCATCCTGAATTACCGGGTGGCGCATAAGCTGTACAAAAGCGGACATTATTTCTGGGCCAGATGGATTTCCCAGAGGTCGAGGAAGAAGACCGGCATCGAGATTCATCCCGGAGCCACCATCGGCAAGGGCCTGTTTATCGACCATGGTTCCGGTGTTATCATCGGCGAGACCACCATCATCGGCGACAATGTGACTCTCTACCAGGGCGTGACCTTAGGCGGAACCGGTAAGGAGCAGGGCAAGCGTCATCCCACTCTGGAGGACAACGTCATGGTCAGTGCCGGAGCAAAGATTCTGGGTTCCTTTACCATAGGGGAGAATTCCAAGATCGGCGCAGGCTCCGTGGTCCTGAAAGAGGTGCCGCCCAATTGTACCGTGGTAGGCGTACCGGGACGCATCGTCAAGCAGGATAATGTAAAATTACCGCGAAGCGATATGGATCAGGTAAATCTGCCCGACCCGGTTATGGAGGAACTGTTGGCGCTCCGAATGGAAAACGCCGATCTGAACCGGCAGCTTGAGGTGCTGGAAGAAAAAGAGCGACAGAAAGCAGCAAGAAAGGCTGAAAAGAAAAAAGATAAAGCAGAGAAAAAGGAGAAAAGACATGAAGCTGTATAATACGCTGACAAAAAGTAAAGAAGAATTTGTCCCCTTGGAGGAGGGCAAGGTAAAAATGTACGTATGCGGTCCCACCGTATACAATTTCATCCACATTGGTAACGCCCGTCCCATGATTGTATTCGACACCGTGCGCCGCTATCTGGAGTACAAGGGATATGAGGTGAATTATGTATCCAACTTTACGGACGTAGACGACAAGATTATTAAGAAATCAATCGAGGAGGGCGTGCCCGCAAGCGAGGTATCTGAGCGTTACATCGCCGAGTGCAAGAAGGATATGGCTGACATGAATGTAAAACCGGCTACGACCCATCCGCTGGCGACCCAGGAGATTCCGGGCATGATCGAGATGATAGAGACCCTGATCGACAAGGGATACGCTTATGAGGTAAACGGAACCGTATACTTCCGTACCCGTAAATTCGGCCCTTACGGCAAGCTGTCCCACAAGAACCTGGACGATCTTCGGAGCGGCAACCGTTCCCTTCTGGTGTCCGGTGAAAATGAAAAGGAGGATCCCCTGGATTTCGTGCTCTGGAAGCCGAAGAAAGAGGGTGAGCCGGCCTGGGAGTCACCCTGGGGCGAAGGCCGTCCGGGCTGGCATATCGAGTGCTCCGTCATGTCCAAGAAGTATCTGGGCGATCAGATTGATATCCATGCAGGCGGCGAGGACCTGATTTTCCCGCACCATGAAAATGAGATAGCCCAGAGCGAGGCCTGCAACGGCAAAGAGTTCGCCCACTACTGGCTGCACAACGCTTTCCTGAACATCGACAACCGTAAGATGTCCAAGTCTCTGGGAAACTTCTTTACCGTAAGAGAGATTACCGAGAAATATGACCCGCAGGTGCTCCGTTTCTTCATGCTGAGCGCACACTACAGAAGCCCGTTGAACTTCAGCGCCGAACTGATGCAGTCCTCCAAGACCAGCCTGGAGCGTATCATGACGGCGGCTGACAATCTGAAGCATCTGATTGCCAACGCAAAGGATGACAGCATGACCGAGAGCGAGACCGCTCACTACGATGCGACAGAAGAGTATGTGAAGAAGTTTGAAGAGGCCATGGACGATGATTTCAACACCGCAGACGCCATCGCAGCCATCTTTGAACTGGTGAAATATCTGAACACCCATACAAGCGCGGAGAACAGCAAATCCTATCTGCAGAAATGCCTGGATCGCCTGAAGACCCTGTGCGATATTCTGGGATTGGTGGCAGATAAGAAGGAAGAGCTTCTGGACGCGGATATCGAGACGCTGATTGCGGAGCGTCAGCAGGCAAGAAAAGAAAAGAACTTCGCGCGGGCAGACGAAATCCGTGCCGAGCTTCTGGAGAAGGGTATCGTTCTGGAGGATACCCGCGAGGGCGTAAAATGGAAAAGAGCATAATCGATCTGATGGCAGGCATCAAGGAGACCTGGGAGCTTCCGGATGTGGACGTGCGGACCTATTCTCCGCTGGTGCTGGCCTATATTGGTGACGCGGTCTATGAGGTAGTGGTTCGTTCCATTCTGGTGGGGCGGGGCAACGCCCAGGCTAACCGGCTTCATAAGGAGGCCAGCACCCTGGTGAACGCAGGGGCCCAGTCGGCCTCTCTTGAGCGCATCAGGGAGGAACTGACGGAAGAGGAAATGCAGGTCTTTAAGCGGGGCCGCAATGCCAATTCTGCCACCATGGCCAAGCATGCCACCATGTCCGATTACCGACGGGCTACAGGCTTTGAGGCGCTGATGGGCTATCTGTATCTGACAGGCCGCACGGAGCGTATTCTGGAGCTGGCAAAAAAGGGATTAGAAGAGGATTGAACGTATGAATTACGAAGAATTGACTATAGAGGGAAGAAACGCGGTGCTGGAGGCCTTTCGTTCCGGTAAGACCATTGACAAGCTGTTTGTTCAGGACGGCTGTCAGGACGGAAGCATCAACACCATTAAGAGAGAAGCGAGAAAGCACGATACCATCATCAATTTTGTAACAAAAGAGCGCCTGGATCAGATGTCTGCCACAGGACATCATCAGGGCGTCATTGCCCAGGCGGCGGCCTATGATTACGGCACAGTCGAGGAGATGCTGGCAAATGCCAGAGAGAAGGGCGAGGATCCCTTCCTGATTCTGCTGGACGATATTGAGGATCCCCATAATCTGGGAGCCATTATCCGTACGGCAAACCTGGCAGGTGCCCACGGCGTCATCATTCCGAAGCGTCGGGCGGCAGGCCTGACCGCGGTGGTGGCCCGGGCTTCAGCCGGAGCTATCAATTACACACCTGTGGCGAAAGTCACCAACCTGACCAACACCATTAAGGAACTGAAGGAGCAGGGGCTTTGGTTCGTCTGCGCAGATATGGGCGGCGAGACTATGTACGACCTGAATCTGACAGGCCCCATCGGCCTGGTCATTGGAAACGAGGGTGAGGGCGTCAGCCGCCTGGTGCGGGAGTCCTGCGACTTTATCGCTTCCGTTCCCATGAAAGGAAATATTGATTCCCTGAACGCTTCCGTGGCGACAGGCGTGCTGGCCTACGAAATTGTACGGCAGAGGATGAAAAAATAATTCATGACAAAGCTTGAAGAACGCTCAGACGAAGAACTGATGGAAGGGATCCGCGGCGGCGAGCAGGAATGCATGGATGTACTGATTGAACGCTACAAGGGGCAGGTGCGCAAAGAAGCCCGTACCCTGTACCTGATTGGCGGTGACAGCGACGATTTGATTCAGGAGGGCATGCTGGGACTTTTTAAGGCCATTCGGGATTACAGGCCGGAAAAAGAGGCTTCCTTCGGCTCTTTTGTGAAGCTGTGTATCTCAAGACAGCTTTATACTGCCATCCAGGCTGCGTCCCGGCAGAAGCACAGCCCTTTAAATACCTATGTGGAGCTGACAGAGGAGCTGGGCGACGTTTCGGACAGCCCTCAGGGGAAGAGTCCGGAGGAGCTGCTCATCGACCAGGAATCGGCGGAGAGCCTGCAGGAGCGGATTGAAGCGCTCTTAAGCCCCATGGAGTATGATATTTTGCAGCGGTATCTGAACGGGACGAATTATGTGCAGATCGCGGAAAGCATGGAGAAGAGCCCGAAGTCCATCGACAATGCGCTGCAGAGAATCCGCAGAAAAATTAAGAAATTTATTCTGAAATAAAAGTCCGCTTTTGAGACAGAACATGTTATACTTATCTCAGGTTACAAAAGAAAAAGGAGGGGATTTTTTGGCAGGATATTTCGGAAGTATCAAACCCTATTTTCTGATAGGAATTATCGTATATATCATTTACCGGGTGCTGCTCCGGCTATTATACCGGAATGGACGGATGAGGGTGCCGGTGGCCCATGAAGTGGGCATGGCGCTGCTTGCCTGGTGGCTGCTGACCTTATTTTCCGCGTCGGTGAGCCCGGCGCTTGGGTTTTCTCTGAAGCCTGCATTTCCGGGAACGAATCTGATTCCCATCTATGGCACGGTACGGATGGTCAGGGAGAGCGGCGTAGGAGCCCTGTTTGGAGCCTTTTTGAAATATATCCCCATCGGTTTCCTGGTGCCGTTTCTGTTCCGCAGAAGCCGTAATCCGGGCAAGGTGTTGTCCCTGTGCGGAAGCGCAGCGCTTTTTATTGAGGTATTTCAGCTTTTCATGCCGTCCATGATTGTGCGGCTGGATGATATTTTATGGGCGCTCTTTGGAGGCTTTGTGGGCTATTTTCTGTTCGGTCTTTTATGCATGAATATCACAGGTGTTGAGCGGATGGCAACCGTGAAGCGTTCCCGTGGACGTCAGGTACCGGCTCCGGTGCGTCTGGAGCTGGAGCTGGTCTTTCTTCTGATGCTGCTGCCGGTGATGGTGCAGGGCACACGTCTGGAAATAGCCCGGGTGCAGGAGGTACGCGCTCAGGAGGAGCAGCAGGCGAAAGCAGCTGCGGAGGCGAAGAAAGCAGCGGAAGAGGCAGAGGCCAAGCGTCTGGCCGAGGCAGAGGCGAAAAAGCTCAAGGAGGCGGACAGCATGCCGGAGCTTTCCCTGGAAGCGGGAGCAGCTGTGCTGTTTTCCGTGGACGATGATCTGATTCTATATGAAAAGGCAGGAGCCGATCAGGAGATTCCGGCCAGCACCACGAAGCTGATGACGGCCCTGACAGTCTTGAATTACTGCGATCCGACGGAGAAGCTGACGGCAGGGGAGGAAATTACCCGTATCAGCGGCCAGGCGTCCAACGCGAGCCTGAAAGAGGGCACCACCGGAACTGTGGAGACTTTTCTGGGTGCTATGCTGATTCCTTCCGGCAATGATGCGGCTTACGCGCTTGCGACCTACACCGGACGGAAGATTCTGGGCAATGACAGCGCGTCGGTGGACGAGGCATTGCAGGCCTTTCTGGATGCGGAAAAGGATCTGGGAACAGAGCTCAATCTGGAGAATTCCAATTTTCTGACGCCGGACGGCGACCAGGCGGACGGTCAGTACAGCTGCGCCCGGGATATGGTTCGGATTGCGCGGGAATGTCTGAAAAATGATACCATTAAGAAGCTCTGCGGCGCGAAATCCTACCGAGGCCTGTTTGACAACCTGGATTTGACTTATAAGAATACCAACGAGCTGATTCAGCCATCTGGCGAGTATTATTACGAGGGAGCTATCGGGATGAAGACCGGCAGCTTCAATGATGTAAAATGCCTGGTAGCAGCGGCTGAGATTGCCGGTAAGACTTATATCGCGGTACTGATGCAGGACGGGGATCCGGGCCGGTATAAGGACGCAAAGATCTTATTTGACTATGTGGCGGGTGATTCCGGGGATACTGGAGAAGACACGCCTGCGGAAGAATAGCAGCATAAAAAGAGCGGATAGCCCGGAGGCGTGAGAATGTCCCCGGGTTATATTTTTATGTAATAGGAAATTCCGATAGAATCCCCTATTACATAAAAAAACATTATCGCACTGCGGCGGAGAATCCTGCAAAGCAGGATTC
>USDU01000099.1 GCA_900553635.1 uncultured Lachnospiraceae bacterium
AAAAGCTGACCGGCGGAGAGGGTGCGAACGTTGTATTTAATACTACCCCGATTACGGCATTGACTTCTCAGGCCATTGAGATGACAGCTATGATGGGTCGGATGGTTCAGTACAGCTCCATGCATCCGGATAACCCCATCGAGGTAAGCCCGAACTACATCCACAATTCCGAGATTATTATCACCGGTTCCAAGAGCCCCAGCATCAAGGCCTTTGATACGTCTGCCCGCATTCTGTCCAAGAAGATTGTGGATCTGGCTCCGCTGTTGACTGAGAGCTATTCCATGGAAGAAGCGGACAAGGCCTTTGAACGTGCCTTAAGTCCGGAGACTTACCGTGTTATGA
Organism: uncultured Lachnospiraceae bacterium; assembly: GCA_900553635.1. The sequence goes on from USDU01000099.1 coordinate 346, forward strand.
TTCGTTTTTAAGACCCTCCTGCTCCTCCTGGTAAATGTATGCTTATGTTAGAAAGTGTGATACAATGATAAGAAAAAGACATAACGGACATCAGGAGGAGCAGACAATGGAAAAAGTGTATAAGTACAGCCGCGAGATCATCATCGTGACATTTCTTCTGAATACGCTTGCGGAGCTGGCTATGATTATGTCCTTATATACGCCGGTTTATAAGAAAGCGCGGGTATTGGCAGCACAGCTTCAGCTGGAACATGCAGCAGGGGCAGCACAGATTGTGGAGCAATATTACAAGACAGATTCTATCTGCATTGCGATTTGTCTGGCGCTGAATCTGGTTTTGATTCTTGTGATGTTTGTGCTCCATGAAAATGATGTCATCAGCCGGGACCGCCTGGTCAAGCAGTATGAAGCCCAGCTGACAGAAAAGAATAACGAAGTAATGCGATATGCAAAATATACATCGGTGGGACGTGTGACAACAGACATTATTCATCAGTGGAAACAGCCGCTGAACCGGCTGATGCTTTTAATTTCAAATCTGGAGGACAGCATTTTAAGCGGCGAGGAAGACGAGGTTACGGTTCTGGAATTGTCCGGAGAGGCAAAAGAGACCGTCAGGCTGCTTTCGGATACCATCACGGAATTCCGCAGCGTGCTGGCACACGACGGCTGCAACAGCTTCTTCAGTCTGGAGGAAGCCGTGCAGTACGTGCTGAATATCTTCGCCACGAGAATCCGGGAAAATAACATTCTCTGCGAAGTGCGGATAGAGGCGGATTTGGAGATATTCGGGAAAAAGAGTATTTTGATTCAGGCTATTATGAATCTGGTGGATAATGCGGTGGATGCTATCGTGGAACGGGAAGAAGAGACAACAGAAAAAAACTGGATCGGCGTCATTGAGATTGAGGGAAGAGAGACAGCTGATGGCATCATACTGTCGGTTTGGGATAACGCGGGAGGCATCAAAGAAAAGGATCAGAAAAAAATATTCGAGATGTACTGTTCCGGCAAAGGGGACAAGGGATCCGGATTGGGACTTCCAATAGCCAGAAATACCATACGAAAAGATTTTCACGGGGATCTGACGGTTCAGAACAGAGGAGAGGGCGTAGAATTCCTGATTACTCTGCCGAAATATGGAGGGTGAGTTATGGATAAGAAAAGCTATCTTTCAAATCTCAGAGTATTGTTGGTAGAGGACGATCTGGATACCTTACGTCAGATGGAAATCATGCTTCGCAGACGGTGCGGCAAGGTCTATACGGCCAATAACGGAAAGCTGGGAATTAAGGCGTACGAAAGCGTGGATCCGGATGTGATTATTACGGATTTGAAGATGCCGCTGATGGGCGGAATTGAGATGAGCCGGAAGATTCGGGAAACGGATCGGGAGACGCCGATTATTATTACGACGGCCTTTGACGATAAGGAGGTCATTTTGAAAGCAGTCGATGTGGGCATCAACAAGTACATTGTAAAGCCCATCGACACGGAGGCCCTTCTGGGCGCACTCAGTGAGGTATCAGTTCAGGTGCTGAAGATTCAGGACGGAATCCTGACGGGATCCGGACTGATTGTGGACAGAGAGGAAAAACTGAAAAAGGAGGCGGATATCAAGCAGATTTTTGCTACGCTTCTGAAAGAGGAGACAGGAAAGGGACCGCAGGTCGTAAAAGTATTTATTCAGGGAACCATTGTGAAGGTCACGCTGGATTCAGTTCTGACGAAAATGGAACTGAGCATGATAGCCAATGAGAAGAATTACCGCATGATCAGCTACACAAGAGAGGTATTCTACCTGGATCGGAAAGAGCGGATGGAAAAGGCCATGTCCGGGCAGCTGGGAATGGATGTGATGCTCCGGCATGTGACCTGCAACGCGAAAGAAAACAGGGACGACCTGCAGTTTGAACTTAAGATTTATTAGTCGGGAGGATAAGCTTATGTATATTTCTATGATAGAACTGATGAAAAAAGCGAGAGAAGGACATTACTGTGTGCCGGCGATAGCAGTGGAAAATGAGCATTCCGTGCGGGCGGCGATTCAGGCGGCTGAGGAAAAAAAATCTCCGCTGATCATGATTGCACTATATAAAGTAAACCCGGATATCCATTATTTTGGAAGAATTGTGGAAGATCTGGCTATCCGCGCGAAGGTGCCGGTGGCCATGTGCCAGGATCATGGCGGAACCTACGCGGAGGCCATGTGGGCCATACGCGCGGGCTTTACCGACGTGATGGTGGATCGTTCGACCCTTCCCTTTGAGGAAAATATCGCCCAGGTAAGCGAGATTGTAAAGGTAGCGCATGCAGTAGGCGTGGGCGTAGAAGCAGAGCTGGGTCATGTGGGTATGGCAAATCAGTACGAGACGGACGGAACCGGTGGCTTCACCGTTCCGGAGGAAGCAATTGAATTCGTAGAGCGGACAGGCGTGGACGCTCTGGCGGTCGCTATCGGAACAGCTCACGGCGTATACAGCGGCGTGCCGAAGCTCCAGTTTGATTTGCTGGCAGAGCTCCGGGAAAAGGTTCCGGTTCCGTTGGTACTGCATGGGGGCTCCGGTACCGGAGACGAGAACCTGAAGAAGGCCTGCCAGATGGGCATCTGCAAGCTGAATATCTCCAATGACCTGAAACGGGGCGCGATTGCGAACCTGAACGAGAAGTGCAAGGACGGCATGGGCGCTTACGCCATGTATCCGCTGCTGTATGAAGGCTACAAGAACGTGGCGGCCCATTATATGACGCTGTGCGGTTCAGAAGGAAAAGCATGAGAAGCCGGAAGCTGATTGCACCGGATTGGGAAAAACGATATGAAATATGCATATTTAATTATGGGACGTTACGATGAAAAAACGGACAGAGCAGAAATTCAGGATGGAAAAGCCCGGATTGTGGGGGTGAAGGATCTGGAAACAGCCTGCACAGTGGCGAACGAGCTGATAAAAGAAGGCGTAAATTGTATTGAGCTGTGCGGCGGTTTTGGCTCTGCAGGAGCGAAGGCAATCATAGAAGCCACCGGAAATGAGATCCCGATTGGATATATAACGCATCTGCCGGAGCAGGACGAATTGTACGCAAAGGTATTTTCTAAAAAGTAGTCCCGGATTTCCCGTTGCTTTTTAGCTGTAAAACAACTATAATAACCCTAAAGTCTAATACAGCGAGGTAACGGATTATGGAAAAGAAAAAAGTAGTAGTTGCTTTGGGACATAAAGCACTGGGAACCACATTGCCGGAGCAGCAGGTGGCAGTAAAGAATGCGGCGAAAGCTATCGCAGATCTGGTGGAGGAGGGCTGTCAGGTAGCCATCAGCCACAGCAACGCGCCCCAGGTGGGCATGATTCATACGGCTCTCAATGAGTTCGGAAAAGAGCACGAAAATTACACCTTCGCGCCCATGTCGGTCTGCTCGGCCATGAGCCAGGGCTATATCGGATATGACCTGCAGAACGCCATCCGGGAGGAGCTTCTGGGAAGAGGCATTCTGAAGACCGTCAGCACCATCATTACCCAGGTAGTGGTAGATCCCTACGACGAGGCATTTGCGGAGCCTATCAAGGTGATTGGCCGTTATATGACAAAAGAAGAGGCTGAGGCAGAAGAAGAGAAGGGCAACTTTGTAGTGGAGGAAGAAGGCAAGGGCTTCCGCCGTGTGGTTGCTGCTCCGAAGCCCACGGATATTGTGGAAATCGACGCGATCCGCACACTGCTGGACGCGGATCAGGTAGTCATCGCCTGCGGAGGCGGCGGAATTCCGGTGCTTCGCCAGCGCGGCCACTTAAAGGGTGCCAGCGCCGTCATTGAGAAGGATTATGCCAGCGGAAAACTGGCGGAGCTTCTGGATGCGGACATGCTGATGATTCTGACCGGAGAGAATAAGATCTGTATCAATTATGGTACAGACCGTGAGAAAGAGCTGGATAAGGTAACACCGGAAGAAGTGGAGTCCTACGCGGCAGCAGGACAGTTTCCGCGGGCGTCCGTACTTCCGAAGATGGCGGCAGGCGCTTCCTTTGTGGCAGGCCGTCCGGGCCGGGTGGCGGTGATTGCGGATCTGGCGAAGGCAAAAGAGGCCCTTCACGAGAAGACCGGAACAATTATCAGAGAGGCAAAGTAATTTATGTCTGCGAAGATACAGAAGATATGCGTCGGCTTATTTTCCGGCGGAGCGGCACTGGTGTGGCTGCGGGTCTGCTATATGGCCGCAGTTTCCTTAAATGAGACAAAGAAAATCGGTCTTCTGGCCCTGGGGCTTCTGGTGGTTTTCCTGCTTTTGACATTTCTGACAGAGAAATTGTCCGGGCGGCTTAAAAATGAAAAAAGATTCTGGCGGGGAGCGTCTCTGACGCTCCTGCTTTTGATGGCGGCAGGATTACTCTATTGCGGCTTACAGCTTCGGGTTTACCCGGGCTGGGATTTCGGCTCCGTCTACCAGGGAGCGGTGGAAATTGCGGAGGACGGCGCGTTTTCTGAAAGCAGCAACTGGTATTTTACTACCTATCCCAATAATGTGGCAGTCTGCATGTTCCTGGCTGTATTTTTTAAAATATTCGGGGGCTTATGCTCCTACATTACCCTGGGCGTGCTGCTGAATGTGGGTCTGATTGTGCTGGGCGTTGCGTTTCTGTTCCTGCTGGCTGAACAGCTCTATGGCGGTCGAATGGCATGGCTGGCTCTGGCAGCCTGCGCCTGCTTTCTGCCCTTCTATATGCATAGCGCGATTTTTTATACGGATACCTTTGCCCTGCCCTTCGTGACAGGATGTTTTCTGTCCTATCAGCTTCGGAAGAAGGACGCTCGGTTCCTGCTTCTGACGGCAGCCGTGCTTGCGGTGGGATATAAGGTAAAGGGAAGCCTGGGCGTGATTCTGATAGCGCTTCTGATTCATATCTGGCTGGAAAAGGAGAAAGCGGCGGAACGGATGAAAAAGAGCTTATTGCTTCTAATCCCGTTTCTGGCTCTGGTAGGAGCGCTTACGGTAATTCCGCAGAAAATGCCCTTTTTTGACGCGACGGATTCCTATCAAAATGAATTCCCGGTGGAGCACTGGCTGGCGCTTGGACTGACCGGCGTGGGCGGCTACGACGCCAACGTGTACTGGATGACGGCTTCTGTGGAGGGAAAAGCGGAAAAACAGGAAACAGATCGTACATATATCAAAGAGAAACTGGAAGAATATGGAAGCAAAGGCCTGCGCCAGCATCTGGACAGCAAGATTGTATTTACCTGGGGCGACGGCGTATATTTCGCTCCCGAGAAGCTGAAGCGGGATCCTCTGCGGGAGAGCTGGCTTCATTCCTGGTTCCTGTATGACGGCGTGGATTACGCGAAAACTTACCGGTATTGCAATGCAGTACAGCTTCTTCTGCTTGGCGGAATCCTCTTGTCGCTGCTTGTGAATTTCTTCGGGAAATGCGAAACACGGGAGATACAGGCCATGCAGATAGCAGTCTTCGGCCTGTTCCTGTTCCTGCTGATCTGGGAAACCCGCTCCCGTTATCTTGTGAATTTTGTCCCGATATTCATTTTGCTGGGGATAGACGGAATTCAGGAAATCTGTTCTCTGCTTCCGATGAAAAAAAACGGGCAAATGAAAACAGAAAAACCGGATAAATAAGGAAAACAAAAATGAGTACAGGATGTGAAAATCCCGTACTCATTTTTTTGCTAAGCAAACGTATCATTTACTGCAGCCGTATCACCTGCTGGCCGGGAGCTGCGCCGAAGGCCTTCTGACAATACTGGTCAATGGCCTCATTTTCCGGATCCAGGTTGATGAAATATTCGTACTCCAGATCGATGGCAATGTTGACGATATCCGCAAATTCATCCTCTGAGGAGACGCCCACGTGAACGTCTACGGTGGGGGTGTAGAGCAGGTATTTGGTCAGATGGTAGACATATCCCATATCATCTTCCGGAATGCAGATCAGATAATCCTGATAATGTTCCACGTCATATTCGTCCATAAGACGCTCCATTTCCGCGCGGACAGGGTATTCGCCGGTCCGATGGAGAATGGATGTGGACATACCGAGCTTCCGGTACACGAGAAACAGAAGCAGCGTGCCGATTACCGCCAGGGGCAGCTTCTGCTCATCCAGCTCCCGCAGAAGGTAAAAGAGCGCGTAGGCAAAGCAGAACATGATAATCGTGCGGTAATAACGTCCGTATCCGGCCATGACGACGGCTTCGCCCTCCGGCATGGAGAACAGATACATACACAGATTACCAAGCTGGTAGAGGACGTAAACCACAGTCAGAAAGACAGCGCGTCCGAGCCAGGGGCGTACAGAAAGCTTATGCATAGCGCAGGCGGCCATAAAAACCGCAAGGACAAGAAGCAGAAGCAGAAGGCCGCGTCCGGCGATAATCTGCTGCCGGAAAGCTTCTGTAATCCGGGAGATGGAACCGTCTGCCATCTTCTGCTGCATGTTGGCGAGATAGGCGGAAAGAGACATACTGTGGGGAGATGACTCTGCGGCGGCGAAGACATAGGCCACATGCTTTTTCCATAGCAGCAGTGTGAGAAGCGGTGCAAAAAATACGGTGTACCAGGATTGGCGCGCGGGAGCGGAAGCAGTTTTCCCGTGACGGCATGCATACCAGATCAGCTTACCGGCCAGCAGCGCCCAGAAGAAAATGCCGGAATTCTTAATCAGAATCAGGGCGACGGCAGGCAGGACGGAAAGCCAGGCAGTCTGGTCTTCTGCTCCCAGCTCCTGCTCCAGAAGAAGAAGCGCGGCAGCTCCGGTAAGGGCCAGAAGCGCGTCCACAAGGAGTTCGGAAGGAACCGTATTGTAGCTCAGGAAAAACAGCGTACTTCCCAGCATCAGAAAAATACCCGTAAACTTTTGCTTTCGGATACAGGAGAATAAGGGCAGGATCATGCTGAGGGACAGCATCACCTGCGCGAACATCTGACAGCCTTCCGATACGCGGGAGATCAGACAGCAGACGTAATAAATAAAAGACGAGCTTCCCAGCGGATAGGCCTGAAACAGGATGAGCGGATCCTGAAAGGTTGGGAAACGATCCGTCAGAAGCATCTGTTTTACGACCAGGGCCCAATGGGAAAAATTGTCATAGGAATTGAAAACCTGTCCTTTCAGCATCAGTAAAAAATAAAGACAGGACAGCGCGAAAAACACATAACCCGGGCAGAGAAAATCCCGGTACAGTCTGTGATCCCGAAGGGAAAGCACAGCCAGAAGAAGCCCTGCGCCGAATAAAAGCCAGACGGACAGAAAAAGCAGGTTCAGGATGCCTGCCGCAAACAGGACGCAAATCTGTCCGCAGAAGACGATGGCCGGAAGAAACTCGACCGGCAGCTTCGTTTTTTTATGCAGAACCGTCAGATAGCCAAAGGTGGAAAGGGCAAACAGCAGTACGCGCAGACCCAGCAGCAGAGTATTCATAACAAGCTCCTCCAGAAATTAAATAGTTTTGAAAATATAGCGGCGCTGTATCTGGTAATTGAGCAGGTACAGAACCGTGTCCACCACAATTTTAATCAGAGTGGGCGGAACCGGCAGGAAGGAAAAGAGGCTTACCAGACCGGCTGAGCAGAGCATAACGACCACGCAGAGGGCGTAATACTTCGGAAGCGTGGAGCCTGTGCTGCCTTTATCGGAAAAAACCAGCTTTTTATTGCAGGAATAATTGACCAGCGAGGAAATAATCCGCGCGATGACCGTGGCTTCCAGAATCCGGTATGCGCCTGCCGGGAGAAGCAGCTCCGCAGCCGTAAAGCAGACCAGATCCACCAGAGAGGAAAATAACGAGGATACGGCGTATTTCAAAAAGGTGCCAAACAGAATTCGGTATATTTTGATGGAATCTACCAGCGGATTAAAATGGGATTCGGAATTATTGTCCAGATAAACGGTGCTAATCTCCAGGGTGTGTACCGGGGTTTTGGAGAGGGCCGCGTCAGTCAGCATATTCATCTCATATTCGAAACGCTCGCCGGAGAGCTGGCACATATGGGAAAGCAGATCCCAGGAAATTCCCCGGAGACCGGTCTGGGTATCGGTCACGGATACGCCGTACAAAAGCCGGAACAGGGAGCAGGTCAGAAGA
>USDU01000100.1 GCA_900553635.1 uncultured Lachnospiraceae bacterium
ACCGGACGCCTCCTTGCTGGCGGTGGAAATCTGCTCGGATACATCTGCAGCCGCGAAGATCAGCTCCGCGTTGGAGACACGGTAATCCTCAATAAATACCACCTTCAGCTTGCCGTTAATGGACGCGTCGTTGTTGATCACGTCTGCCACGGAGTTGATAAGCTTGATGGTCAGCTTCGCGCGGCGGTAGCCTGCTGCAGCCTTGGCGCCGAAGATAAAGGTTCTCGGATAGAATTCCATATCCGGATGCTCTTTGATCTTATTGTACAGATACATCACATGCAGGATGTTCAGCAGCTGACGCTTGTACTCATGCAGTCTCTTCACCTGTACATCGAAGATAGAGCGCGGGTCTACGGTGACGCCGTTGTGCTCCTGGATGTATTTTGCCAGACGCACCTTGTTCTGATACTTGATGTTCATGAACTCCTGCTGCGCCTTCTCGTCGTCTGCGTAAACCTTCAGCTTACTGATCTGGGACAGGTCGGTGATCCACTCGTCGCCGATGTGGTCGGTCACCCACTGAGCCAGCAGCGGATTGCCGTGAAGCAGGAAACGACGCTGGGTAATACCGTTGGTCTTGTTGTTGAACTTCTCCGGCATCATCTCGTAGAAATCCTTCAGCTCCTGCTTTTTCAGGATCTCTGTATGCAGTCTCGCTACGCCGTTTACGGAATGGCCTGCTGCGATAGCCAGATGCGCCATCTTAACCTGTCCGTCATAAATGATAGCCATCTTGCGGATCTTCTCCTGATCGCCCGGATATTTTGCCTGGATATCCAGTACAAAACGACGGTTGATCTCCTCCACGATCTGATATACACGGGGAAGCAGACGGGAGAACAGCTCGATGGGCCATTTCTCAAGGGCCTCTGCCATGATGGTGTGGTTGGTATAAGCGCAGGTCTTAGTGGTGACCTCCCATGCCTCGTCCCACTCCAGGCCTTCCTCGTCGATGAGGATACGCATCAGCTCGGCTACCGCCACGGTCGGATGGGTATCGTTCAGCTGGAACGCCGCCTTCTCGTAAAACTTACGGATGTCGTCATGGTTTCTCTTATAACGGGCAATGGCCTCCTGCACGCTGGCGGAGATAAAGAAATACTGCTGCTTCAGACGCAGCTCCTTGCCTGCCATATGGTTGTCGTTGGGGTACAGAACCTCTACCAGCAGCTTCGCCAGGTTCTCTTCCTCTACGGCCTGCTGATAATCGCCCTTGTCGAAGGCGTCCAGACGGAAGGTATTCATGGCCTCTGCGTCCCAGATACGAAGGGTATTTACTACGTTATTGCCATAGCCTACTACCGGAAGGTCGCAGGGGATAGCGCGTACGGCCTGATAGCCCTTCTGGATAAAATGGTTCTTGCCGTTCTGATCGACTTCTACATCTACATAGCCGCCGAACTTGACGATCTTCGCGTACTCCGGACGGCGGAGCTCGAAGGGATTGCCATCCACAAGCCAGTCGTCGGGAATCTCTTTCTGATAGCCGTTCTCAATTTTCTGCTTGAACATACCATAGCGGTAACGGATACCGCAGCCGTATGCCGCATAGCCCAGGGTTGCCAGAGAATCCAGGAAGCAGGCTGCCAGTCTTCCCAGACCGCCATTTCCCAGAGCTGCGTCCGGCTCCTGATCCTCGATCACGTTCAGATCGCAGCCCAGCTCCTCCAGAGCTTCCTTTACTTCGTCATAATAGGTCAGGTTAATCAGGTTATTGCCAAGAGCACGGCCCATCAAAAATTCCATGGACATGTAATACACGATCTTCGGATCCTGCTTTTTCATCTGCTCCTGGGTCGCAATCCATGCGTCGATGATCGCGTCCTTGGTAGCCAGCGCTACCGCATGAAAAATCTGGTGCTGTGTTGCCTCTTCAATGGGTGTCCGGTACAGAGTCTTCACGTTGTAAACTACGCTTCTTTTAAAGAGTTCCTTGTCGAAGGGTCTCTTACTCATAATAGTTTCCTCCTCTTTGATACCGTTTATCACTGTTCACTCCGTTCACAGTGACACGCTTCGCAATGCACAGAAAGGATGCTGTCCGCATCATTTCGTGCTGCAAGACCAGAACGCGCTTACGCGCGCTCTACGCCCATGGTAACATTCTCGCCGTTGATACTCCAGTCCTTCACGTAGCCATTGGCCTCGTCGAACTTCACATCCACTGCCAGAACCTCGGACTTGATCTGATCCGCATTGGCCCTGATCAGCTCTTCGATCTTCTCATTGCCCTTGCAGGAAATCACGATCTTGTCGGTTACCTGGAAATCTGCCTCTTTCCGCATGGTCTGCACCTTGCTGATGATCTCGCGGACAAAGCCCTCCTCGATCAGCTCCGGTGTGAGCTTGGTGTCCAGCACTACGGTGATGGTATTGTCACCGTCAGATACAAAGCCTTCGGTCTGCGCCATGTCAATCAGCAGATCCTCTTCAGATAATACCACATTTGTACCGTTTACGTCAAATGTGAGGCTTCCCTTCTCCTTCAGCTCGTCCATGGCGGTATTGCCGTCCACCTCAGACAGGTGCTGGCGGATGCCGTTCAGGAACTTGCCGTACTTGGGTCCTACGGTCTTCAGCTGCGGTTTGAAGCTATATGTGGTAAATGCGCGGACGTCGTCGGTAAAGTCTACCTTTTTCACGTTCAGCTCGTCCTCGATGATCTCGCAGTAGTACTCAGCCAGCTTGTAGGGAGCCTTTACATACATCTGGGCAATGGGCTGACGGTTCTTGATGTTCGCGGTGTTACGGCACGCACGGCCCATCACAACGATCTTCAGAACCTCGTCCATATCGCGCTCCAGCTCTTCGTTGATCCATGCCTTGTTTACAGTCGGGAAGTCGCACAGATGGATGCTCTCGGGAGCGTCCTTGTCGATGCTTCTTACCAGATTCTGGTAAATTTCTTCTGTCATGAAGGGTACCATGGGCGCTGCCGCCTTGGAAATAGTTACCAGGGAGGTATACAGGGTCATATAAGCATTGATCTTATCCTGCTCCATGCCCTTTGCCCAGAAACGCTCACGGCTGCGGCGTACATACCAGTTGGACATATCGTCCACGAACTCCTGAAGGGCTCTTGCTGCCTCCGGGATCCGGTAATTGTTCAGGTTATCGTCGACCTCGCCTACTACGGTGTTCAGCTTGGACAGAAGCCATTTGTCCATGACACTCAGGGAATCGTAGTTCAGCTCATACTTCGTTGCGTCAAATTCGTCAATGTTGGCATACAGCACGAAGAACGCATAGGTGTTCCAAAGGGTACCCATGAATTTACGCTGTCCTTCCTGTACGGCCTTTCCGTGGAAACGGTTGGGCAGCCAGGGCGCGCTGTTGATGTAGAAATACCAGCGGATGGCGTCTGCGCCGTATTTATCCAGCGCGTCAAAGGGATCTACCGCATTTCCCTTGGACTTACTCATCTTCTGGCCGTTCTCATCCTGTACATGGCCCAGAACGATGACGTTCTCGTAAGGAGCCTTGTTGAACAGAAGCGTAGACTCTGCCAGCAGGGAGTAGAACCAGCCTCGGGTCTGGTCTACGGCCTCGGAGATAAACTGTGCCGGGAACTGCTGATGGAACAGCTCCTGATTTTCAAACGGGTAATGATGCTGCGCGAAGGGCATCGCTCCGGAGTCGAACCAGCAGTCCAGTACCTCCGGTACGCGGCGCATGGTCTTGCCACAGCAGGGGCATTTCATGGTGATCTGGTCAATGTACGGACGATGGAACTCGACGGTCTTCGCGTTCTCGTCGCCACTCATCTCATAGAGCTCCTCGCGGCTTCCGATGGACTCCTGGTGTCCGCAGCCTTCACACTCCCAGATGTTCAGCGGAGTTCCCCAGTAACGGTTACGGCTTACGCCCCAGTCCTGAATGTTCTCCAGCCAGTCGCCGAAACGTCCCTTACCGATGCTCTCCGGGATCCAGTTGATGGTATTGTTATTGCGGATCAGGTCATCCTTTACCGCGGTCATTTTGATGAACCAGGACTCACGCGCGTAGTAGATAAGCGGTGTGTCGCAGCGCCAGCAGAACGGGTAATCATGCTCGAACTTGGGTGCGTCAAAAAGCTTGCCCTCTGCGTCCAGATCCTTCAGGACTTCGGGGTCAGCCTTCTTTACAAACATACCTGCATACGGCGTCTCGGCGGTCATGTTACCCTTGCCGTCCACGAACTGTACGAAGGGCAGGTCGTAGTTGCGGCCCACGCGTCCGTCGTCCTCACCGAAGGCCGGCGCGATATGAACGATACCGGTACCATCAGACATGCTGACATAGTTGTCTACCGTTACATAGAAGCCTTTCTTATGCTGCTTTGCGGCTGCCTCTCCGGCGCAGGCAAACAGCGGCTCGTACTCCTTGTACTCCAGATCTTTTCCGACATATTTTTCCAGAACCTCGTAGGCGGGCTTGCCTTCCTCTGCGAGACCGCCCAGCACCTTGTCTGCCAGGGCCTCTGCCAGGTAGTAGGTGTAGCCGTCTGCTGCCTTGACCTTTACGTAGGTGTCGCTGGGGTTCATGCACAGACCCACGTTGGACGGCAGGGTCCAGGGGGTGGTGGTCCATGCCAGGAAGTACGCGTCCTCATCCTTTACCTTGAAGCGGACGATGGCGGAGCGCTCCTTCACCTGCTTGTAGCCCTGGGCTACCTCATGGCTGGAAAGGGGGGTACCACAGCGCGGGCAGTAGGGAACGATCTTGAAGCCCTTGTACAGCAGGCCCTTCTTCCAGATCTCCTTCAGCGCCCACCACTCGGACTCGATGTAGTTGTCATCGTATGTGACAAACGGATGCTCCATGTCAGCCCAGAAACCTACGGTGCCGGAGAAATCCTCCCACATGCCCTTGTATTTCCAGACGCTCTCTTTACATTTGCGGATAAACGGATCCAGGCCGTACTGCTCGATCTGCTCCTTACCGTCCAGTCCCAGTGCCTTCTCCACTTCCAGTTCTACCGGAAGTCCGTGGGTATCCCAGCCTGCTTTTCTCGGTACCATGTAACCCTTCATGGTGCGGTATCTGGGGATCATATCCTTGATAACACGGGTCAGTACATGGCCGATATGAGGCTTACCATTGGCGGTGGGCGGTCCATCGTAGAAGGTGTAGGTCTCGCCTTCCTTACGGCTGTCCATGCTCTTCTCGAAAATGTGATTTTCATCCCAGAACTTTTCAATCTCTTTCTCCCGTCCAACGAAATTCAGATCGGTTGATACTTTGTTGTACATGATTTTTCCTCCTTTTGAAATCACTGAAAACCCTGTTCTCCAGAATTTCAGATTCGCGGGGCTGCGTCCGAAGGGACTTGTGCCTTTCGCGAAAAAAAACGACCCTTGTCCTGTAACAGGACAAAAGCCGATCGCTTCTGTGAAACCACCTCATTACAACATGCCATCACATGTGTCTCCCATAACGGCGGAGTACCGCCGGTACCTAATCATCCCTCTTGTATACAGGATTCTTTCAGCCCGGAGCTCGGAAGTGATTTTCAAAAAGTCCTACTCGCGCCGGGCTTCCACCCTCCCCGGCTCTCTTTGCCTTTTGGAGCTTTCCTACTCTCTTCGTCAATGCTTTTTCTTTATGTTTCGTCGCTATTAGCCAGTATAACCCGTTTTTGCGGGCTTTGTCAACCGTTCGGCAGGGATTTTACACACTTTTTTCTTAAGGAATTTTAAACTTTTTCCCGAAGCCCTTGCGCCTATAGTGGAAATAGCCTATACTTAAATTTACATTTGTTACAATTTTCAATTACGAACCAAATTTTTTCTATCTTCAAAATATATTTTAATTTTTAATTACAGGAGCGTTTTCACATGAAATTTTCACATAAATTTAGATTTTTCACGGGTCTTATGGCCCTTTCCCTGGTAGGCTCCCTCTGTTTTAGCCCTGTTTCCGCAGAAGCTGCAAAGAAGGCCAGTAAGAAATCAGCGAAGCAGATTGCTGCTGAAAAGGCTGCCGCCGAACAGCTGGAGGCGGAACGCCAGGCCGCTTATAATAAGGCCATCGACTCGAACGCCATCGACGGTTGGCCTCAGGGGCCGCAGATCTACGCGGAATCTGCCATCGTCATGGAGGCTTCCAGCGGCGCCATCCTTTATAATAAGGATATGGATATGAAAAATTATCCGGCCAGCATTACGAAGATCATGACTGCGCTTCTGACCCTGGAGAACTGCTCGCTGGACGAAACTGTGACCTATTCCTATAACGCGACCCACACCATCGACGCGGGAAGCAGCAGTATCTATACCACTGAGGACGAGCAGCTGACTGTGGAGCAGTCCCTCTACGCCTTGATGCTGGAGTCCGCCAATGAATGTGCCAACGGCCTGGCCGAGCATGTGGCCGGATCCATCGACGCCTTTGCGGAAATGATGAATCAGAAGGCTGCGGAGCTTGGCTGCACCAATACTCATTTTGCCAACGCCAATGGTCTTCACAACGATAATCATTACACCAGTGCCCACGATATGGCGCTGATTACGAAGGCCGCCATTCAAAATGAAGACTTCTTACGCATCTCCGGTACGGCCAAGTACCAGATGCAGCCCACCAATAAGCGTGATGAAATCACCTATATGACCAATCACCACTATATGATTGCCCCCTACAAAGGCGTCACAAAGTACCTGGACGATTCGGTTATTGCAGGAAAAACCGGCAACACCAGTGTGGCCAAGGGTACTCTGGTCACTGTAGCGGAACGAAACGGCATGACGCTCATCGTTGTGACCATGCGGACTCAGTCCACCGGCGAGAAGGGCGTACCCCTGTTCACCGATACAGCGCTGCTTCTGGATTATGCCTCCGAGAATTTCACCCGGTTTAATGTCTCCGAAAACGAAACAAATTTCTCGGTAGCCGGTTCCGGCACTTCCTATATCGGAAGCGCCATCTTCGGTCAGTCCAAGCCGTTGATTCAGATCGACACCAACGCAGGCATTGTGCTTCCAAACGGAGCTTCCTTTACAGACGCCTCTCCGGAGCTAACCTTCCAGGATGAAAATACGGATTCTGACGTGATTGCCAGTCTCTCCTATACTTACAACGAGGAGCCTGTGGGAACTGCGGATATTTCGCTTACCAAGGATAATTTACAGGAATTTACATTCGATAAAGAAACTGATTCTGACGAAACCGCTGACACGGACGGCACCGAAAAACCGATTCAGCAGACACATTTTATCAAAATCAATGTGCGGATGATTCTGATTGTAGCCGGAATCCTTCTGCTTCTATTCCTGCTTTACCGCTTGCTTCGCCATCTGATGAAGACCTTCCGGTTTTCCATTCATCTGCCGAAGCTCCATCGAAGACGAGCACGTTCCCGTGGAAGACGCACCTCTTTCACCGGATCCAAAACCGGAGCAAAAAATAAGCATTCGGAAAACCGGTATCACCGGACGCCGAAGGACCGGGGCGGATGGGATGATTTGGACCTGTAAAATTCACTATTCGTAATAAAAACGAGCACTCACAAATTTTCTGATCGTTGTGAATGCTCGTTTTTTATTACATCACCCGGAAATTTTCAATATCTCCTTCGCCTTCGTCAGCCGCTCGTCAAACTGCTCATAGAAGTCTCTGTCCTTCTCCCATTCCTCCTGATAAAAGCTTTTCAGAATATAGAGGTCTATCATTTTCTGATACTGTTCCCCATTCTGTCCCCCGAGGCGCGCTGTGACGTCTTTCAGGAAATAGTGCCAGTCAATGATGAATTTCTCATTGCGCTTCAGATCCGGCGTGTCGATCCATTTCTGCACCTTTACCTTCAGCTTCGACTCTCTGGGACATTCGTGTACCTGCAGGAAATACTGAAAGCTGTGGTTCTCATAAAACCGGCCCAGCGGAAAGATCCGGCAGAAGCCCGGCCGCAGCGCATGAATGCTGCAGCGCCCTTCCCCATTCAGGAAGCCACAGCGTTCATTTTCCCCGGAGGTCTTCATGTTCGGCAGAATAATCCCCTCCACCAGGTTCAGCTCCAGCTTGTCCTGCAGAAGCGCCTCAAAGCTCACCTGCAGTCCCGCAGTCAGCCGCCATACATCGTAGGGATCCAGAATAATTGTGCTTCCCATGCTTTCGCAACACTGGGAGCAGCCTGCGCAGCCGCCGCAGTCAGCCTTCACCATATCCCGCAGACCATAGAGCCTTCCGTCGGAAACCTCCTTCATATCAATCTCACGTTCCATCGTTTTTCTCCTTGTCTGTTTTCTTATTTTATGGTACACTGTTCCAGTGAGGTCAGTCAAGACTGACTCGCAGGTTTCCGATGATAGCCGGAATCAAAGGGTCGAAAAATCCCGGAAATACGGCATGGGTTCCCATAGTTAAATGGATATAACAAGCGCCTCCTAAGGTTGTGCTCTACCAGCTGCCTTACGGGGAAAAGTGATCGTTGCC
>USDU01000101.1 GCA_900553635.1 uncultured Lachnospiraceae bacterium
AAAAGAACTAGGGCGGACGAAAAAGGGCGGGCGGGGGAAATTCTTCCCCCGCCCGCCCTTTTTCTGGTTTTTGGCAAGTGCGATTTTATGTTGAACCCGGCTGCGCTCTTTCGCTCCTGCCGGGTTCGGGTGCACGGTTGTGCATCGTCTTACTTTTTGGTTTATTTCATCTGCTCGGCTGCTACCTCGGCTGCCTTGGCGATGGCTGCGTCGATGCCATCCGCATTCTTGCCGCCGGCCTGTGCCATGCCGGGACGTCCGCCGCCGCCACCGCCTACAAGACCTGCGATAGCCTTAATCAGGTTGCCTGCGTGAGCGCCCTTCTTCTGAGCTCCGTCAGTGGCGGTGGCCATGAGACTTACCTTGCCATCAACGGCGCTGGCCAATACGACCACGCCTTCGCCCAGCTTTTCCTTCAACTGATCGCCCAGATCCCGGAGACCGTTCATATCTACGCCCTCCAGCTTGGCTGCCAGTACCTTGACGCCGTTTATGTCTCTCACCTGATCCATCACGTCGCCCAGGGCGTCCTTCGCCGCCTTGCT
Source organism: uncultured Lachnospiraceae bacterium (assembly GCA_900553635.1). The sequence continues at coordinate 546 of USDU01000101.1, forward strand.
CTTCAGAGCCTCGTTCTCGCTGTGCAGCTCTTTGATCTCTGCCAACAGATGCTCAATCTTTTCATTTAAGTTTGCCGGAGTAGTCTTGGCTGTCTTAGCTGCCTCCTGAAGCTGCTCCTCCACGTTCTTATAATAAGCAAATACGCCGTCGCCGGTCAGCGCCTCGATACGACGCACGCCCGCAGCGATACCTGCCTCGGATACAATCTTGAATACCATGATCTGGGAGGTATTGGCTACGTGGGTACCGCCGCAGAGCTCCTTGGAGAAGTCGCCCATGGATACCACGCGCACCTTCTCTTCGTACTTCTCTCCGAACAGTGCCATTGCACCGGTCTTCTTCGCTTCTTCAATGTCCATAACCTCTGTAACAACCGGGAGAGCCGCCTGAATCTCCTGATTTACCAGCGCCTCTACCTTCGCGATCTCCTCCGGCGTCATAGCCTCAAAATGGGAGAAGTCAAAACGGAGACGATCCGGGGTTACCAGGGAGCCCTTCTGCTCTACATGGCTGCCAAGGACAGTCTTCAGAGCTTTCTGAAGCAGATGGGTAGCACTGTGGTTCTTACAGGTATCTGCGTGCTTCTTGGCTGCCACCTCCAGGGTCACCTGATCGGATACCTTGAACATACCCTTTGTTACGAGTCCCACATGGCCAATCTTGCCGCCGCGGAGCTTGATGGTATCCTGTACCTCGAACTCGCCGTTCTCGGAACGGATCACGCCGGCATCACCCTGCTGACCGCCCATGGTAGCGTAGAACGGGGTCTCTTTTACAAAAATGGTTCCGCTCTGGCCGTCTGTCAGCGCCTCTGTCAGCTCGCTGTCGGTGGTCAGTACGGTAATCTCGGACTCTGCGGTCAGGCTGTCATAGCCTACAAAGGCAGAAGTCACCTTCGGATCTATCTGCTCGTACACGGTAGCGTCTGCGCCCATGTAGTTGGTCACTGCGCGGGCCTCTCTTGCCTTGACACGCTGCTCCTCCATGGCTGCCTTGAAGCCGTCCTCGTCTACGGACAGCCCCTTCTCCTCCAGGATTTCCTTTGTCAGGTCTACCGGGAAGCCATAGGTATCATACAGCTTAAAGGTATTCTCACCGGAAAGCACCTTCTCGCCCTTTACTTCCATCTCTGCTTCCATCTCTGCCAGAATGCTTAAGCCCTGGTCGATGGTCTTGTTGAATTTCTCTTCCTCCTGGTCGAGAACCTTGAAAATGAACTCGCGCTTCTCGTCCAGCTCCGGATAACCGTCCTTGGATCCCTCGATGACAGTCTCGCTAAGCTTTGCCAGGAACTTGCCTTCGATACCCAGAAGACGTCCGTGGCGGGCTGCCCGGCGGATCAGACGGCGCAGTACATAGCCCCGTCCCTCATTGGTGGGCATAATACCGTCGGAAATCATAAAGGTAGCGGAACGGATATGGTCGGTAATCAGACGAATCGATACGTCCTTCTGTTCGTCCTTCTTGTATTCGGTGTGAGCCAGCTCGCAGACCTTATCCCGGAGCGCTCTTACGGTATCCACGTCAAAGATGGAGTCCACGTCCTGCACCACGCTTGCCAGACGCTCCAGACCCATGCCGGTATCAATGTTCTTCTGCTTCAGCTCGGTATAGTTGTTGTGGCCGTCGTTGTCAAACTGGGTAAATACGTTGTTCCAGATCTCCATATAGCGGTCGCAGTCGCAGCCTACGGTACAGCCCGGCTTGCCACAGCCATACTTCTCGCCTCTGTCATAATAAACCTCAGAGCAGGGGCCGCAGGGACCTGCGCCGTGCTCCCAGAAGTTGTCCTCCTTGCCAAACCGGAAGATTCGGTCTGCCGGAATGCCGATTTCCTTATTCCAGATATTGAACGCCTCGTCGTCCTCCAGGTACACGGACGGATACAGACGATCCTTGTCCAGTCCCACCACCTCGGTCAGGAACTCCCAGGTCCAGTGAATCGCTTCGTCCTTGAAGTAATCGCCGAAGGAGAAGTTGCCCAGCATCTCAAAGAAGGTGCCGTGACGGGCGGTCTTTCCTACATTTTCAATATCGCCTGTACGGATACATTTCTGACAGGTGGTCACTCTGCGGCGGGGCGGAATCTCCGCGCCGGTGAAATATGGCTTCAGCGGAGCCATACCAGAGTTAATCAGCAGAAGACTGTTATCGTTATGAGGTACAAGAGAAAAGCTCTTCATTGCCAGATGTCCCTTGCTCTCAAAAAATTCCAAGAACATTCTTCGAAGTTCATTTACGCCATACTGTTTCATTTGTTCCCTCCTAAGCCCATATCTCGTTACACAGGCTCTCTCTATTCTAAAATCTTTTTTATTATAAATTCTGGAATAGGGTTTGTCAATTACCAGCGCTTCATTTCCCGGATCAGCTCTTCCTCGTAGTCGCCGAGGACCTCCTGCTGACGGCCGCCGTGGTAGAGATTGGTCTCTGCGCCGCGCTCTCTGTTTTCCTCAAACTCCCAGATGTGATAGGGAACGCCGCGGTAGGAGAAGTCAATGCTGCCAAGCCCGTCCTCCTCCGTATATTCATATTCCCAGCCCTTTTCCTCCAGAAAGGCGCGGACGCGGGAAAGATACTGTCTTTCTTCCATATTAATCAGCCTTTACCTTGTGGTATGCCTTCTTGCCCTTGCGAAGCACCAGCGCTCCGTCGGCGTCCATATCATTGGTGGTAAATTTCTGGTACACATCTGTTACCTTTACATCATTGACCGTCACGCCGCCCTGCTGTACCAGACGTCTCGCCTCGGAACGGGTCGGAGCCAGCTTTGTCTCCACCAGAAGCGTCAGGATATCCTTACCCTCATCCAGCTCGGCCTTCGCATAGGTTGTGGTGGGCATATCGTCGGTCTTGCCGCCGTTGGCGAACAGGGCTCTTGCAGCCTCCTGTGCTTTCTTGGCTTCTTCCTCACCGTGTACAATCTTGGTGATCTCGTATGCCAGAACCTCTTTTGCGTGATTGATTTCCGCGCCCTCCAGAGCTCCCAGGCGACGAACCTCGTCCATGGGCAGGAAGGTCAGAAGTCCCAGGCACTCCTCTACCTTCACGTCTTCGATGTTTCTCCAGTACTGGTAAAACTCGTAGGGAGAGGTTTTCTCCGGATCAAGCCACACGGCGCCCTTCATGGTCTTGCCCATCTTGATGCCCTCGCTGGTGGTCAGAAGCTTGAAGGTCAGACCGTATGCCGGCTTATTCTCTTTTCTGCGGATCAGTTCTACGCCGCCGATGATATTGGACCACTGGTCATTGCCGCCCAGCTCCATCTGGCAGCCGTACATCTGGTTCAGCTTCAGGAAATCGTAGGACTGCATGATCATGTAGTTAAACTCAAAGAAGGTCAGTCCCTTCTCCATTCTCTGCTTGTAGCACTCCGCGTTCAGCATCCGGTTTACAGAGAAATGAGCTCCTACCTCGCGCAGGAAATCCACATAATTCAGATCCAGCAGCCAGTCCGCGTTATTCGCCAGAATCGCGTTGTCATTGTCGAAGTTGATGAAACGGGACAGCTGATTTTTGAAGCAGTCCGCATTGTGCTGGATGGTTTCCTTTGTCATAATCTTACGCATATCGGACTTACCGGAGGGGTCTCCTACCATGGTGGTTCCGCCGCCCAGAAGGGCGATGGGACGATGTCCTGCCCGCTGCATATGCATCATAGCCATGATGGTCAGGAAATGTCCTGCGGTCAGGCTGTCTGCGGTGGCGTCAAAGCCGATGTAAAAGGTTACTTTTTCCTTTCCGAGGAGCTCTCTTACCTCCTCCGGATGGGTACACTGCTCGATGAAGCCGCGCTCCATGAGTACGTCATAAATATTTTCTGCCATGTTCTCTTCCTCCTGATTAGAAATTCACTCTGCTGTGCAAACCCTGGCTTTTTCAAGGCCAGGGTTCACGGGCTTCACCCTATATTCCGGGCTCCATCCACATTTCCCATGCAAGCATGAAAAATGTTCCTGTAGCCCAGAATGCACGGCTCATTGCTTACGTAAAAAAACCCTCATCCTTATAAAAGGACGAGGGCTACGCTCGTGTTACCACCTTTTTTCATAAACAGCTCGCGCTGCTTACCTCTTCAAGTGCCAGCTATCGACACTCTAGCACGCTAACGGGTGCGGGATTCCGTCGCAGCCTACTTCCTGCTCCGGAAAACTGCTTCCGGAAATGGGTTCGGTGCGAAGCTCGGGGATGTATTCAAAATCAGGAGATACGCGCGCCTCTCATCGCCCGGCTGCTTTCTGTCCGCTCCCTCCGACTTCTACTTGTTCCCGTCAAAGCCTTTTGGTTTATGTGTAAATCTGCGTTTATTATAGGCAGGGGAAACTGGTTTTGTCAAGCCCTTTTTCCGCTTTTTATCCAGCCCGGCAGATAATAAATCTGCCGTTTTCCCGTGGCCGTATTTGTGGTGATCTGCGCCTCGATGCCAAAGTACTCCCGGATATTTTCTTTTGTGAGCACCTCTTCCGGCGTACCGTAATCCACAATCTTCCCCTGATACATGAAAATAATCCGATCGCAGTACAGGGCAGCCAGATTCAGGTCATGAATGGACGAAAATACCGTCACGTCCTGCCCCTTTAAAATATCCATAATCTGATACTGATAGCTCACATCCAGATGGTTCGTGGGCTCATCCAGCACAATAAAGGCACTCTCCTGCATCAGCACACGGGCCAGCAGCACACGCTGCTTTTCGCCACCGGACAGGCTTAAGTAGGAACGGTGCTCGTAGCCGGACAGTCCCACTTCCTTCAGGCATTTTTCACAGAGCTTCTTGTCCTCCGCCGAATCCCCCTGCAGGAATTTTTTCTTGGCGTACCGGCCAAACATGACCATATCCCGCACCTCGAAATCAAACTCCACATGATTTTCCTGAGCCATGACTGCCATTTCCCCGGCCATTTTTTTGAAGGAAAAATCCAGCACATCCTTTTCATTCAGAAAAACGGTACCCCGGCCCGGCTTGTAGGTCCGGTAGATATTTTTGAGAAGCGTAGATTTGCCGCAGCCATTGGGACCAACCAGGCCCACAAACTCGCCGTCCTGCACTTCCAGGCAGATTTGTTCCAGAATGCTTTTTCCGTCTATCTGATAATCCAGATTTTTTACCTGTAAACTCATACTCTGCCTCCTCTACTTTTTTCCCATATTGCCCCGGCGAATCAGATACAGGAAGAAGGGCGCGCCGAAAAAGGCCGCCACCACGCCGATGGGCAATTCAGACGGAGCAATGATGGTGCGTGAAATCAGATCGGTAAGCATTGTAAAAAGACCGCCTCCCAGAATCGCCATGGGGATCAGCCGTCTGTGTCCGGATCCCACAAAGCTTCGCATAATATGGGGTACAACCAGTCCCACAAATCCGATCACGCCGCTGACGGATACCACAACGCCGGTCAGGATCGTGGAAGCCGCAATAATAACCAGTTTCATTTTACGGGTATCCACACCCAGAGTTTCCGCCACGTCATCGCCCAGAAGCAATACGTCCAGCTCCTTCGCGAACAGGAAAATGACCACGATTACCACAACGCCAACCACCACCACATATCTCAGCTTGCTCCAGGTGGCTCCGCTTAAGGATCCTACCATCCAATAGAGCGCCATCTTCGTCTTATCCGATCCCGTATTGATTCCGTATACCATCAGATTGGTAAAGGCCGAGAACAGGGCGGAAGTCGCGATACCCGCCAGAACCAGCTGCGTCGAGGTAATCCGGCCATGAATGGAGGCGATACTTAAAGACAGACAGATGGAGACAGCCGCTCCCATGGTAGCGCCAAAGATAACGGAATACCCGCCCATAAAGCTGAACCACCCAAGCAGGATCGCGCAGACTGCCCCGGCAGAAGCGCCGGAGGAGATACCCAGCACATAGGGATCTGCCAGGGGATTCTTGGTCAGTGCCTGCATCAGGACGCCGCACAGCGCCAGTCCCGCGCCTACGATAAAGGCCATCAACACGCGGGGAAACCGGATATTCCAGATGATATTTTCCGTCTTGCCCTCCCAGGCAATCCGAAAGATATCCTTCCCGGAGATCTTATTTACATGAATTTTTCCAATATCACCTGCCGAGACGTTCACCGCGCCGATGGTTACGGATATGGTCAATACCGCGGCAATCAGCAGCAATACCAGCAGCAGCGTCACAAGGAAGCGGCCTTTGCCCGATTTTACTGTTCCTTTCATAGATTCCTCCTTCGAGAACACAAATAGAATGAGCAAGAAAAACGGGGAGCTTTCACTCCCCTGTCTTTCCCCCTGTTAGAATTTGTCCGGATACAGCTGCTCTGCAATGGTCTTCACTGCATTGGCGCTTCCTGCGCTTCCCTGCATATCACTGCAGCATACGGAGTAGATTCTGCCTTCCTTTACAGCGCGCAGATCCTTGGTGAATTCATTGGTCTCCAGGAACTCCCGCTTCTCTGCCACATCGTCTCCGGTATACTCCAGAATCAGAATCACGTCCGGATCACGCTCTACTACTTCCTCCCAGGAGGGCTTTGCCCAGCCTGCTTCGATATCATCGAAGATGGAGATACCGCCGGCCTTCTTGATGATGTCGCCCGGCATACCCTGGCAAGCGGTAAACGGTACATCCTCTCCGGAATCGTAAGCAAATACTTTTACCGGATTCTCATAAGCCTCGTCGCCCAGAGCATCCTGTACCTCCTGAAGAGTATCTTTCATAGCCTGTACCTTCTCGGCTGCCAGTTCCTGCACCTTGAAGATATTTCCCAGAGTTTCATAATCCTTATAGAGATCCTCGAAGGTTGCACTGTCTGTGCATACATACGGGAAGTACATCGTGATACCGTTTTCCTCGCAGAAATCCTTGTTGAAGTTTTTATCTGAGAATGTGGAATCCCATCCCATCAGAAAATCACAGCCGGTTGCCAGCAATTCTTCCTTGGACAGATTGGTCAAGCCCTCGCCCGGATTCATCAGCTGAGGAACCTCATCCCGGGCCGGATACTCGGAAGCCGTACTCCAGCAGAAGCCCTTGGTATAGCCTACCATCTGGTCCTGCAGTCCCAGATCAAAGAAAAAGTCTGCCATCTGGTCGCCGGACGCTACCACAGCGGAGGGCATTTTGGTGATGGTGTACTCTACGTTCTCGCCCAGTCCGGAACGCTCCAGGTTCAGGGTGATGCTGACCGGCTCATAATCGCTGTCTGCATCGACCGTCTCATCAGCTGCGTCGGTACTTTCTGCATCCTCTGTGGTCTCCTCCGCAGTGGTGGTTGTGGTATCCGCAGTCTTGGAACCACAGCCTGCCAGCATACCAGCCACAAGGCAGGTGCTTAACAATACGCTTACTACTCTCTTCTTCATGTTCTTTCTCCTCTGTTGTATAAAATGATTCGTCCATAAAAAAAAGCACCACCCAATCACTTCTGATCAGATGATGCACCCGTATTCGGCATCCGGACGCACTGCGCCCTTTATCTTTCGCAAATGTCATGGACCGTGACAGCAAAAGCAGAATAAGCAGGTCTTCTGACTTACGCTGGCCTTATTTGTCTTCCTTCTTCCCGTCCCGTACCGTTTCCTGTACCTTACGGACAGTGAAGGAAAACGGCCCTGAAACTTCGCGCTTACAGCGGCGGCACCGCACAGGATTTACACCTGTTTCCCTTTTCACCGGCCCAACATTTCTGTTAGCCGACACTCACTCCGTTAGATATATTACCTATTTTCCGTTTTCTTGTCAAGCATCAAATATTGTTAATTCATGCCAGTTCCTTCCATTCCTCCACAATGCGATAAAACAAAAAGCTCCTGGATAACCAGAAGCTTTTCAGCAGTCGATAGGGGAATCGAACCCCTGTTTTCGCCGTGAGAGGGCGACGTCTTA
>USDU01000102.1 GCA_900553635.1 uncultured Lachnospiraceae bacterium
ACGAGGGAGCTATCGGGATGAAGACCGGCAGCTTCAATGATGTAAAATGCCTGGTGGCGGCCGCGGAGATCGACGGTAAGACCTATATCGCTGTACTGATGCAGGACGGGGATCCGGGACGGTATCAGGACGCGAAGACCTTATTTGATTATGTGACGGGCGACTCCGGGGATGGCGGAGAGGATACGCCGGCGGAAGAATAATGAAATCAAAAGTATGTGACAGCCCGGAGGCATGTGAGTGTTTCCGGGCTGTATTTATGTCGTAAAGCATTGGGAAAGGGCTGGCAAAACGGATGCGAATTGGACTTACAAATAATAGAAAATAAAACACAGAAAAAACACAGGAATACCACATTTACTTCATAAAAACACCACAATTGCATCACAGCTTTTTTCTATAATGACCTCATCAAATAAAAACAAACCTGATTTGAGGAGGTCTTAAATATGAGAAACATGAAAAAAGGTACAAAATTCGTGGCGACAGCCCTTGCGTTCGGCGTGCTGGCGAGCACCGCTTTCCAGGGCAGTAATTATCTGTATCACAAGGCGAATGGCGGTACGGTGACGGCCACCGATAAGGCAGAGCTGAACATCGCGAACGCAGTCAGCAGCAACGCATCCAATTCCGGCAGTTCAGATACGGAAAGCGCTGGCAGTGTATCCGCTATTGCCCAGGCGGCGATGCCGTCTCTGGTAGCGATTACCAATAAGAGTGTCCGGGAGATGCAGAGTATGTTTGGTCAGTCCCAGGCTTATGAGAGCGAGAGCAGTGGCTCCGGCATCATCATCGGCAAGACGGATACGGAGCTTCTGATGGTCACTAACAATCACGTGGTCAGCGGCGCGCAGGACCTGAGCGTGGGCTTCGCGGATGAGAGCGTGGCAGAGGCTACTGTGAAGGGAACGGACGCGGATCATGATATTGCGGTGATTGCAGTGAAGTTAAGTGATTTATCCGAGGATACCCTTTCCGCTATCAAGGTTATTGAAATCGGCAGTTCCTCCAACCTGGAGGTGGGCGAGCAGGTGGTAGCCATCGGCAATGCGCTGGGCTATGGACAGTCGGTAACGACGGGCATCGTCAGTGCCCTGAACCGAGAGGTTACCATTGATAATACCGCCAACACCCTGATTCAGACGGATGCAGCCATCAACCCGGGCAACAGCGGCGGCGCACTTCTGAATATGTCCGGCCAGTTAGTTGGAATTAACTCTGCAAAGTATTCCGATACATCGGTAGAGGGTATGGGTTACGCCATTCCGGTGGACGACGTGGTGGATATCATTGAGAACCTGATGAACCGTCAGGTGAGAACCGAGAAGGCGGCTGAAGGAGAGAGGGGCTTCCTTGGCATCAGCGGCCAGGATGTGACCAGCGAGGTGTCACAGGCTTATGATATGCCGAAGGGCGTCTATATCACATCGGTGGAGACAGGCAGTGCTGCAGAGCAGGTCGGTCTGCAGAAGGGCGATATCATCACCAAATTCGACGGAACCAGCGTATCTGCTCTGGCTGATCTGAAAGAGCAGCTTGCTTACTATAAGACTGGGGAGCAGGTGGAAATTACCTATAGCACCCGGGAGAATGGGCAGTATGCTGAGAAAACTGCGACAGTGACGCTGGGACAGAATCAGAAATAAATAGACGGACGAAAAACGGCTCCACAGCCGTACAGAAATTTTCCACGCTCGGGGACAAATAGCCCCTCCTTAGGAAAGTTTCTGTACGGCTGTGGAGCCGTTTTTCTGTACATCGAGTACGTGTAGAGTGCATATCGAATGTGTATTAAATGCGTATCGAATACGCATAGAGTTAGAACTATGGCTTAGAGCTGTTCGCGTTCCAGGTACTTCATGTAGCTGGCGACCATCAGGGCGATTTTGAAGGTCAGGGCGTCTTCGAAGACGCGGATATCCAGGCCGGTGGTTTTCTGGAGTTTTTCGAGACGGTATACCAGGGTGTTGCGATGGACAAAAAGCTGGCGGGCGGTCTCGGAGACGTTCAGATTGTTTTCAAAGAATTTTTCGATGGTGGACAGGGTTTCTTCATCGAAGGTGTCCGGTGTATTCTCATGGAATACTTCCTGCATGAACATTTCGCACAGGGGCTGGGGAAGCTGATAGATCAGGCGGCCGATGCCCAGGGTGTGGTAGGCGTTTACCGTGGCTTCCGGGTAGAAAATTTTACCCACCTCCAGAGCCATTTTCGCTTCTTTGTAGGATTTGGACAGGTCGCGGATCTGACTGACCATGGTTCCGTAGGCGACGCGGATGCGGGAACTGTCTTCATCGGTATTCAGCATACCGGCCAGCATTACGGCTATTTCATCCAGTGTGTCATAAGTGTCCTCTTCGCCGACGGATTTTACAACAACGATATTTTTCTGATCTACGGCAGTTATAATATCCTGGGACTTGGGTGCGAAGACGCTTCGCACAGCTTCCAGTGCCATGACGTCCTTTTCGTCGCGGGTCTCGATCAGATAAACTACACGCATGGCTTCGGTCTGGATGTGGAGCTTTTTGGCCTGGCTGTAGATATCTACCAGCAATAGGTTGTCCAGCAGCAGGTTCTGGATAAAGTTATTGCGATCGTAGCGTTCCTTATAGGCTACAATCAGGTTCTGAAGCTCACTGACTGCCACTTTGCCTATCATGTATGCGTCGTCGCCGCTGCCTTTTGCAAGCAGGATGTACGCGAGAATGCCTTCATCATATACTTTAAAGAAATGACATCCCTGAAGATTTTGCCCTTCTGCCGGAGACTGAGCGAAGCTCCGGGTCATTTCCAGGGTTATGCCTGATGCGTCGAAGGTGGATGCAACCTGGCTTCCGTCTGTCTCCAGTACGCAGAGATCAATTCTTGTTATACCGCGCAGCTCTTCCAGACTTGACTGTATCACCTGATGGGAAATCATATTAATACACCTCCATGGTTTCATTGGTTCGATTATAACATGCCTCTTTGATATCTGGAAAGATCTTTTTCGTCAAAATGACCAAAAACTGCCCGAAAAATACCGAAATAAAATTTTTTGAAAAAATTTCATTTTAACGCTTGACATTACCTGAAAGTGATGGTACTATAATCTAGCGCGTTGCGCAAGACATTAAAAACGCTGCTGTGGCTCAGTCGGTAGAGCGTCGCATTGGTAGTGCGGAGGTCACGGGTCCGATTCCCGTCAGCAGCTTGTCGAAAAAAACGGAAAACCTTTAAGATGAAGGTTTTCCGTTTTTTGTTTTTGAAAAGCGGTACGGTTTGGTACGCGACGGACGAAAAAAGAGAACTCCGGAATCACCAATGCGATCGGAAGTTCTCTTTTATTTTCTGCTTTTATCAGGTCGTTTCTTTTTTCTTTTTGTCGTGCTTCGGATCCGGCTTCGGCAGCTGATCTACCAGCCGTTCGATCACGGCCTTTTTCATATAGACGTCGAAGCTCAGCAGACAGATGAAGGAGAAGAGCTGCAGGAACTGCTTATCCTCGTCGGGCGTGTCGGGAAAGGTCTGCTCGGAAACCTGATATTTCTGAATCAGATCTTTTTTCAGATCTTCTATCTGGCCCTTTTCCAGGCAGAAGACCTCGTCGTAGATGCGGTCCAGCTGAAACGCATGGTCTGTATGGAAGTACTTGTCCGTCAGCGGCGTCAGCAGGTTCTGAATATCGCTGATAGAGAGAATATTTTTAAAATAATAGATAAAAATCAGGAGCAGCATGTGCTCTTTGGAATATTTCTTCTTCTCGGGCGGGGGAAGCAGACGGTTCTTGGCGTAGTTGTTAATCATGGTCTTCGTCAGAATCTTGTCATCTTCATACCGCTTGGAGCTCTTTAACTGGCTGTCCATAAAGGTCGTCACCTGATCCATGTAAAGATCGATGCCCGGGATGTCTTCCGGATGGATATAGTCGATCCGATCCAGACTTTCCAGAATGCTCTCCAGGAGATTTTGACTGTCTATTGTCATAGGTATCACCTCGGAACCTATTATATAGTATTCAAAACTATATGACAAGAGGTAAATATTTAAAGTTTTTTTAAGATGCAGAAAAGGAATGACAGGAGACGAAAATTGTAATATAATAGAAACCATTAAGGGGCAGACAAACTTTCAGTTTCTGCAGAAGGAGGATAAAATGGCTAACATTTTAAAAAGATTTGGGGACATCATGTCAGCGAACATCAATGCGCTGTTGGACAAGGCAGAGGATCCGGAGAAAATGATCGATCAGTATCTGCGTGAGATTGAAAGTGATCTGGGCAAAGTGAAGGCTGAGACAGCAGCTGTGATGGCAGCTGAGACCAAGGCCAAGAGAGAACTGGACGAGTGCGGCGCAGAAGTGGAGAAGATGCAGAAGTACGCGGAGAAAGCCCTTCTGGCAGGCAATGAGGGCGACGCGCGCCAGTTTCTGGAGAAAAAAGCGGATCTGACGAAGAAGCAGGAGAGCCTTCAGAAGTCCTATGAGGCAGCGGCAGCCAACGCGGTTCAGATGAAGGAGATGCATGATAAGCTGGTGAAGGATATGGAGACCCTGGAGTCCAAGCGCGATGCGATTAAGACCAAGGTGGCAGTAGCGAAGACCCAGGAGAAGCTGAACAAGATCGGTTCCAGCGTAGCGGGCGCAGGCGACGCCATCGCAGCATTTGAGAAGATGGAAGCCAAGGCGGACAAGATGCTGGATGAGGCCAACGCCATGTCTGAGCTCAATAAGAAAGAGGGAAGCATCGACGATCTGACCAAGAAATATGACAGCACAGCATCCGATGTGGATGACGAGCTGGCAGCGCTGAAGGCAAAGATGGGATTATAAGCTGGGAACATCGATGGATAACAAAATTTACTACTGTGAAAACTGTGGCGGCGTTATGGAATTTGACGCCGCCTCTCAGAGTCTCAAATGCCCCAACTGCGGCACAGAGACAAAGATAAAAAATGATAAGAAAAAGATTGTAGAGCACAGTCTTACCCGTCACGCCATGCAGACTATCACAGCGTCGGAGAAAAAGAGCCAGACCATGATCTGTAAGGGCTGCGGCGCGAAAATTGAGGTGGCGGCCAACAGTACGGCTACCAGCTGTCCCTATTGCGGTTCCAAGTATGTGTTGGCCGACAAGCAGGAAGACGCCATCATTCCCGACGGCGTACTGCCCTTCCAGATAGACCGAAACCGGGTGGGCGAGCTGTTCCGAAAATGGCTGAAGGGCCGCTGGATGGCTCCGGGCGAGCTGAAGCACCTGTATCAGCAGGAGAAGCTTCAGGGCATCTATCTGCCCTACTGGACCTTTGATGCGAAGGCAGACGCCCGCTATACGGCTCAGGGCGGGCGCAGACGTACCGTGACACGGAAGGGGCCGGATGGCAAGACCGTGCAGGAGACGGTAGTGGACTGGTATCCCACTTCCGGCAGTATCCGGCACTTTTTTGACGATGTACTGATTCCGGCGTCAAAGAGCCTGAAAAGAAATCTGTTGGACCGGGTCGGAAGCTTCGGTCTGACGCAGGTGGCTTCGTATTCCCCGGAGTATTTCTCGGGTTACAACGCGGAGGTCTATACCGTGGATCTGGATGACGCCCACAGCGACGCCAGACAGTACATGGAGTTTAATCTGGAAGAAATGGCCCGGCAGGATGTGCTGCGCCGTTACGATGAAGTGCGGGGCGTGAGCGTGCGCGCCAGCTACAGCGACGAGACCTACAAGCATGTGATGCTTCCGGTTTACGCTACGGCATATACCTATAAGGGTAAGAAATATCACGTTCTGATCAACGGTCAGAGCGGCAGGGTAGAGGGCGATTATCCGAAGAGCCCGGCGAAAATCATAGCGATTATTCTGGGTATTCTGGCGGTGATATTCCTGATTTACCTGTTCAGCACCGGTAGTGACGACAGCTATTACGGCATGCGCGCAGTTCCGACTGAGAGCGTGCTTCTGACGGCGGACAGCCAGGCAGAGGGGCCGATAACCCTGCAGGAAGAAAATGAGGAGGCAGTGACATGGGATTATTTAGCGGACAGTTTGCCAATGTAGTAGAATGGCAGGAATTCCGGGATGATATGCTCTTCTGGAAATGGAGCAACAAGGAGATTAAGAAAGGAAGCCGGCTGATTATCCGTCCGGGCCAGGACGCGATTTTCCTCTACAACGGCAAGGTAGAGGGTATCTTCCGGGACGAGGGAAGCTACGACATTGAATCGGCGATCATTCCGTTCCTGTCTACCTTAAAGGGATTCAAGTTCGGTTTTAACAGCGGCCTGCGGGCGGAAGTGCTGTTTATCAATACCAAAGAGGTGCTGGTAAAATGGGGAACCAAGAGTCCGGTACTGATTCCGACACCGGGACTTCCGGGCGGTATGCCCATCCGGGCTTTCGGTACCTTCGCGTGTAAGGTATCCGATTACGACGCTCTGATTGAAAAGGTAGCGGGCATCAAGCAGCAGTATTCTGTGGAGGATGTGCGGGAGCGCATCATCGGTATGCTGGATCAGCTTCTGATGAAATGGATTTCAAAGGAAGGCAAAGATATGTTCAATCTTCAGGCCAACGCGGACGCCATTGGCCGTGGTATCCGGGAGGATTTGGACATGGAGATGAGTAAGATTGGTATCAGCATTGCCAGCTTCGCGATTTCCAGCTTCAACTATCCGGAGGAAGTCCAGAAGATGGCTGAGAAGGCGGCGGCCCAGCGCATGATTGGTGATGTGGGACGCTTCCAGCAGGTAGCCATGGGCGAGGCGATGGCTAAAGGTCAGGGCGGCGGAACCGCTTCCGATATGGCCGGTATGGCCATGGGAATGGCCATGGGCCAGCAGATGGCGTCTCAGATGGCACAGGCCATGAACGGCGGCGCACAGCAGACCGCGGTTCCGAATCAGGGCGCGGCAGCAGGCGGCACAGCTCCGAATTTCTGTCCCAACTGTGGTACGAAGACCAATGGAGCGAATTTCTGCCCCAATTGCGGACAGAAGCTGGTATAAAAGGGCGGAATGTAACGAGACAGGGAGATAAAGAGAGTTATGAGTAGTTATGATCTTTTGAACCCGGAACAAAAAGAAGCGGTGCTTCATACCGAAGGACCGCTTCTGATTTTGGCGGGAGCCGGTTCCGGCAAGACCCGTGTGCTGACGCACCGGGTGGCATATCTGATAGAGCAGGGTGTTGCGCCCTGGAATATTCTGGCTATTACTTTTACCAATAAGGCGGCAGGGGAGATGCGGGAACGCGTAGACAAGCTGGTGGGCCTTGGCAGCGACAGTATCTGGGTCAGTACCTTCCATTCCACCTGTGTGCGGATTCTGCGGCGCTATATCGATCGGCTAGGCTATGACACCTCATTTTCCATCTACGATACAGATGACCAGAAGTCGGTGATGAAGGAGGTCTGCAAAAAGCTGCAGATCGACACGAAGATCTATAAAGAAAGGATGCTTCTCGGCGCTATTTCCCATGCAAAGGATGAGCTGATGAATCCGGTGCAGATGCAGCTGGATGCGGGCAGCGACTGGAATCAGCAGAAGATCGCCGGGGTCTATGCGGAATACCAGGCTCAGCTTCATAAGAATAACGCGCTGGATTTCGACGATCTGATTATGAAGACTGTGGAGTTGTTCCAGAACTGTCCGGATGTGCTGGATTTTTATCAGGAGCGGTTCCGCTATATCATGGTGGACGAGTATCAGGATACCAATACAGCCCAGTTTAAGCTGGTAAGCCTGTTGGCGGCAAAGTATCAGAATCTCTGTGTGGTGGGTGACGACGATCAGTCTATTTACCGGTTTCGTGGCGCGAATATCATGAATATCCTGAACTTTGAGCAGGTGTTTCCGGACGCGAAGGTCATCAAGCTGGAGCAGAACTACCGTTCCACCAGCAATATTCTGAACGCGGCCAACGAGGTCATTCACCATAACCAGGGTCGGAAGGACAAGCGGCTGTGGACGGATAACGGTGCAGGCGTGCCGGTGCGCTTCCGGCAGTTCCAGAATGCCTTTGAGGAGGCGGAGCATGTCATTGGCAATATTACCAGCCATATCCAGAAGGAGGAGGCAGAGTATAAAGATCATGCGATCCTCTACCGCACCAACGCCCAGTCCCGCCTCTTTGAGGAAAAGCTGATTTACGCAAATATCCCCTATAAGATCATCGGCGGCGTCAATTTTTATGCCCGCAAGGAGATCAAGGATCTGCTGGCTTACTTAAAGACCGTGGACAATGGCCGTGACGAGGTGGCTGTGCGCCGCATCATCAACGTGCCCAAACGGGGCATCGGCGCGACAACTTTAAGCCATGTGGGTGAATATGCCGTGGCCAACGATATGGGCTTTTATGAGGCCCTTCTGAACGCGGAGCAGATTCC